>NZ_AP017571.1 GCF_002355655.1 Halorubrum trapanicum
TGCCCATCTTCAACGTCGACACGGAGGAGATAACAGCATTCGACTTCGGGAACACATACCTGTTCACAGCGTACTTCGACGAAGAACAGCTCTTCAACCAGCTCAAAAAGTACTACAATAGGGATAAATACCGTTTCAAAGTCCCAGAAGAAGACCTGAAAGATGTACAACAAACCCTGGACAACTACTTCTACAAACTGGTGCTAGAAGACTCCCCTGAGGAGTACTGTGTCGTCGCAGACAAAGAAACAGATTCAAACGCGATACTAAGCAACTCAGTAATGAGAAAGCAACGTCAGAACCACGATATCTACCTAATGAAAGACAAACTATCACTCGAGCAAGCCGTTGAACAGGGCGCTATTCGGGTAGAAAAATCGGAGGTCAACGCAGGGAACCTAGAATGGAAAACCAACGGATCATAGCGGGGCCATTCGTCAACCCACCGGTAGGTACGGGTAGATACAAGTATCTCCCGGACAGCAATCTTACCAAGAGGATATCATCATGAGTACAGATAATTTAGAGGTTGCGAAGACTGGCCAGGAAAAAGGCGAGTCTGTTTTCGACAACCGCTCTCTCGAAGACATCTACGGAGAGATACAGGAAACCTATCTGGCGGACGACCGCCCCTGGGTCATCGGCTACAGTGGCGGCAAGGACTCCACCACCGCCCTCCAGCTAATTTGGTACGCAATCGAAGACCTTCCAGAAGAGAAGAGGCAGAAACCGATCCATGTCATCTCAAGTGACACATTAGTAGAGACGCCGAAAATCGTCAACCACATCATCTCTACTCTGGAAAATATCAACGAGTACGCAGAAAAGAAAAATCTGCCCTTCACCGCCCACAAGGTCACACCCAAGGTTGACGACTCCTTCTGGGTCAACCTTATCGGACGGGGCTACCCAGCACCCAACCAGAACTTCCGCTGGTGTACCGAACGCCTGAAAATCGATCCTGCAGATCGGTTCATCGAGAACCAGGTATCCGAACACGGCGAAGTTGTCGTAATCCTCGGAGCACGGAAAGCAGAATCCGCCACCCGAGAACAGGTAATGGAGATGCACAGCATCGACGGAACCGTCCTCTCACGTCACAACAAGTTCGCTAACGCCTTCGTCTACACACCTATCGAGGACTGGATCGTCGACGACGTCTGGACCTACCTCATCCAAGCCGTCGACAACCCCTGGGGTAAGAACAACCGGGACCTCGCCGCACTCTACCAGGAAGCGGACGACGAGTGCCCGATGGTGATCGACACGAAGACACCCTCCTGTGGTAACAGCCGATTCGGTTGCTGGACCTGCACCGTCGTCTCCGAAGACAAGGCGATGGAGAACATGATCGACGAGGGCGACGAATGGATGGAACCCCTCCTCGAGTTCCGTGACTTCCTCAAAGAAACGCAGGATCCCGAGAAGAAGCCGAACTACCGGATGGTCAAAGGCCGCCAACACGGCTACGTCAAAGAGAAGACCAACGGCAGTGACGGCATCATCCCCCGCGCCCACAAGTTCGAGTTCTGCAAAGACCTGCTCCGGAAACTCCTGGAGACCCAGAAAGAGGTCAACGAGAAGATCCCCGAAGACGAGGAAATGGATCTCATCCGGGAGGAAGAACTCAGAGAGATCCGTCGTCTCTGGCGCGAAGAACGTGCTGACTGGGAAGACTCCGTACCCCAGATCTACAACGAGGTCATGGACAACGACCTGGACTGGGTCCACGACGACCTCGGCTCCTTCGGCGAGATGGAGGCAGAAGTCCTCAACGAGGTCTGTGAAGAACACGACGTCCCTGCCGAACTCGTCAAACGCCTGCTCGACACCGAGTTCCAGCACTACGGCATGAAACGCCGGGCATCCATCTACAGCGAGCTGGACAAAGTCATGCGGGAGGACTGGCGGGACATGGAAGAGATCGTCGCAGAACTCGAAGGTGAAGACCGTATAGAAGCGTGGGAATACGACGGAGTAGACGTCTAACGGACAAGGCTACATGAGAATCAACAAGCTAATCATCACAGACTTCGGCCCCTACCGAGGACGTAACGAAATTGAGCTTAGCTCAACTGAAGACGCCCCCATCGTACTGTTCGGCGGGAAAAACGGGGCAGGGAAAACCACGCTATTCGAAGCAATCGGGTTCTGCCTCCACGGCAAATCCTCCCTCGGCCGGCGCACCGCCAGGAAAGACTACGAACAAGCAATCCGCAGCAAGCTCCACGAATACCCTGACGGCAAAGCGGATACAGCAGCCGTCCGACTCGAGTTCGAGTACTCCCACATGGGCGAAGTGGACCACTACTCCGTGGAGCGTTCCTGGCGCGACCGTGGCAAAAGCATCGTCGAGGACCTGAAAGTCCGGAGGAACGGTGAGATCCCCTCCGAACTCAACGAGGACCAGTGGCAGGACTTCCTGAAAGAACTGGTTCCACCAGGAGTCTCCCAACTGTTCTTCTTCGACGGGGAGAAAATCCAGGAGCTTGCGTCAGCAGTCGAATCTGACGCCGACTTCGAGGACTCGATGTACTCACTCCTCGGCCTCGACCTGATTGAACGCCTGGACACCGACCTATCCATCTACATCTCCCAGAAGCTCGAAGAAAGCGGTGTAGAAGGGATCAACGACGAAATCCAGGAACTTCAGAACCAGCGAGACGAAATCGAACAGGAGTTCGAGGACCTGAAACAGGAGAGAGAACAGAAGGAGCAGAGACTGGCAGAGCTGGAAGACGAGATCGACAGCAAGGAATCGAAGATCGCCCAAGAGGGCGGCTCCTACGCCGACAAGCGGGAGGAACTCAAGGAACGCCGAGCTGAACTGAACGCCAGTATCGAGCAACTCGAAGACCAGATCCGGGATCTTGTAGAAGGCGCGTACCCGTTCACCCTGGCACCGGATCTCTGTGAATCCGTAGTTGACCGGTTGAAGACTGAGACCGAACGCCAGAACCGGGCGACCGCCAGGAACGAGCTGACCGACGAACTCGACGACGTACTCGGTGACGAGGATGTCTGGGAAGAGATGGATATGCCGGAGGATCAGGTCGGACAGCTCTCTGACCGCATCCAAGATAAACTCAAAAGCCGGCTGGAAATCGAAGACGAGGAGCCGGAACTCGCCCACCAGTTCTCGGAGGCACAGCGACAGGAGATCTACTCGCTTACCGACCAAGCCCTAAACGACGTCCCGGACCAGCTTGCCGACCTCACAGAGAGCCTGGAAGACAAAACCCGGGAACTCCAAGAGGTCGAATCCGGTCTCAACAAGGCTCCTGACCAGGAAGTCATCTCACCGCTGATCGATGACCTGAACGAGCTTACCGAGGAGAAGGGAGCCATCAAATCGCGGCTGGAAGAACTGGAGGAAGAAATCAGTACAGCGCAGACCCGGTTAGAGCGGAAAGAGAACGAGGTCGAAAACAAGCTGGAGCAGAAGTCCCGTGTCGAAGATGTCTCCGAACGGGCAGACCTCGCCTCTGACGTCCGGAACGCTGTGAAGGACTTCCGCGAAGAACTCGCCAAGAAGAAGCTGCGGAAACTGGAGTCGAAACTCAGCGAACGCTACATCACTCTCTCCAACAAGGGCGACTTCTACGAGAAAATCGAGATCGACGAAGAAAATCTCGACATCACGATCAAGACCATCCACGGCAACAGCAAGCCGCATACAGAGCTCTCAGCCGGGGAACGGCAGATCTTCGCAACATCCCTTCTCTGGGCACTGGCAGAGATCTCCGACCGGCCACTACCCTTCATCGTCGACACACCGCTTGGCCGCCTCGACAACGATCACCGGGACAACCTGATCACCCACTTCTTCCCTGAAGCAGCACACCAGGTAATCATCTTCTCCACCGACACGGAGATCGATGACCACCAGTACAAGAAACTGGAAGGCTACATCTCCCAGGCATACCGTCTGGAGTACGACGAAGAGGAAGGGAAAACCGTTCCCTCGGAAGGCTACTTCTGGACCGAAGACGACGAAGATCAGCGATCACTCGGTGAGATTACATCATGAGCCAGAAATTCAACCGGATCACTATCGACAGCGACGCCACCAACCAGTTGAAAATGCTGAAAGCCAACACTGGGATGACACCCAACTACCTCGGCAGGATTGGCTTCTGCTACTCCCTCAACGAGCCACGGCCTCCAAACCCGCAGCAGTACGACACTGACGGGCAAACCTTCAACCGGTACACCCTGCTCGGGGAGCACGACACCCTCTACATGGCTCTCCTGAAAGAACGACTGATCCAGGAAGGGAAAGACCCTGAAGAGGACCTGTACGAAGAGTTCGTCGCACACCTCAACCGAGGCGTCGAACGAGTGGCAGGTAACGTAAGCGACCTAAGCGACTTCTACGACCTCGTTCCCGGAGAGATAAAAGGACTGGAAGCCAAACAGGAAGGATAACGAATGACTTCTGACGTGGACACACCCATCTACCTCGACCACCACGCCACCACACCTGTCGACGAAAAGGTCGTCGAGGAGATGACCCCCTACTTCACTGAAAGCTACGGCAACCCTGCCAGCGAAGATCACATATTCGGGGCAAAAGCGAAGCAAGCCGTAAACCAGGCCCGAGAACGAGTCTCTGAAGCTGTGAACTGCCGTGAAGAAGAAATCATCTTCACCAGCGGAGCAACCGAGTCCGACAACCTGGCTATCAGAGGAGCAGCAGACTACGCAGCTGACCACGACAAAGGCAGCCACATCATAACCGCCGTCACCGAACACGAAGCAGTACTCGAGGTCTGTGAAGACCTGGAAACCGACGGCTTCGACGTTACCTACCTGCCCGTTGATAAAAACGGAAAAGTGGATCCTGCGGACATCGAGGCCGCAATCCGAGACGAAACCATCCTGATCTCCATCATGGCCGCCAACAACGAAATTGGCACCATCGCACCCATAAAGGAAATCGGAGAAATCGCCAAAGAGAACGAAGTCTTCTTCCACACCGACGCCGTCCAAGCACTCGGATACCTCCCCATCGACGTCGAGGAAATGGGTATCGACCTGATGTCCATCTCCGCACACAAGATCTACGGGCCGAAAGGCGTCGGAGCACTCTACGTCAGAAGACGGAACCCGAAAGTCAAACTCAACCCGTTACTCCATGGCGGAGGCCACGAACGAGGCTGGCGCAGCGGGACACTCAACGTCCCTGCAATCGTCGGGTTCGGAAAAGCCGTACAAATGGCGGATCGAAACCTGGAGGAACGGACTGAACACGTCGACGAACTCACCTCGTATATGTGGGACCGGCTCGACGACGAACTGGACGATGTCGTACTCAACGGTCACCCTGAAGACCGGATCCCTAACAACCTCAACATCAGCTTCACCGGAGTAGAGAACAAAGCCCTGGTGAAAAACCTGCAGCCAGATATCGCCGTCTCCGCAGGATCCGCCTGTACGACTGGGACCGTCGAAGCCTCTCACGTTCTCCAAGCAATCACCGACGACGAGGAAATCTGGCACCACGCAATCCGGTTCGGACTTGGAAAAGACAACACCCGAGAGGAAATCGAGTACGCCACTGACGAAGTGATCAATATCGTGAACCGCCTCCGCAACCTCACCTTCTGAACGAGGCACCGACCAACCCCGCTTGTAACCTAGTCAACTGGTTGATTCAGCTAATCACTACACTATCTTTTCTGGTGTATCAGTAACCGTCTGCGAAACCGGTGGGCGGCAAAGGATTCAAATGGTCAGTGAGTGACCTACATCATAGATGTCAAACCCTCCCAAAGGGTTGAGGGACCTAGATCTCCCGCTGCTAATAGAAACATCCGACGTGGACTTCGCGGAGGATTTCTACAACCCCGCTCTGAGCGTAGCAGAAGAGTACAAACGAGGCGTCGGATACTTCACCAGCTCTTGGTTCCAGTTCGCAGCAAGAGGCCTGAAAGGACTCGCAGAAAACGGTGGAACAGCCAAATGGATCATCAGTCCCATCCTGGAAGAAGGCGACTGGGAAGCACTTCAAAAAGGGGAAGAAGCGAAACGAGACCAAGAGCTGTACGACCGGCTGAACCACATGGTCTCCGACATCGAGGAAGGCCTCGAGCAGGAAACCCAGAACACAATCGCCTGGATGATCGCCGACGGACTCCTCGACATCCGGATCGCAATAACCGGAGAAAACCTATCCGGCGACTTCCACGACAAATGGGGGATCGTCAGAGACGCCAAAGACGACAAAATCGCCTTCCACGGCTCACAGAACGACAGTAGACAAGGATTCTCCAACTACGAATCCTACTCCGTCTTCGCCTCCTGGATGTCCGACAGAGAAGAACAAAGAATCGACCAACACGAAAAACGGTTCGACGAAATCTGGGATAACGCCAAACAAGGCGTACACAGCATCTCTCTCCCTGACAGCATCTCCCTCGACATCGCGGAGCTTCGTGACGATGACCGCCCATACCAGAACCCATCGGAATCCAAGAAAATGACCAGCGCCTACCGATGGCGACATCAAGAGGAAGCAGTCAACGAGTTCCTCGAAGAAGGCCACGGAATCCTGAAAATGGCGACAGGGACCGGGAAAACACGCACCTCACTCAAAATCCTGAACCGGCTCCTACGTGAGGACAAAGTCGACAATGTCGTGGTCGCCACCTACGGGAACGACCTGCTGGACCAATGGTACAACACACTACTGGAAAACTTCAGCGCCGACGAAATGTGGATCTACAAGGAGTACGGTGGAAACCACGACCTCGGATCCTTCCTAACCAAGAACCGGGACAAACTGGAGGGCCTGATAATCTCCTACGACAACCTCCACGAATGCATAGACGCCGATATCAACAACAAACTGCAGAGAACACTGCTGATCTGCGACGAAGTACACAACATGGGCTCCAAGACGCGGAAACAAGCCCTGAAAGGCGAACTTGACGTATTCCGTCACCGCCTCGGCCTCAGCGCAACCCCCTTCGACCCATACGATCCGGACCGGAACGACTTCCTCCGAGATGAAGTCGGCCCCGTAGTCTACGAGTTCGGATTAGCCGACGCCATCCGCAGGGGAATCCTCTGCGAACTCGACTACACACCCCTGTTCTACGAACTCTCACCCAAGGACAAAGAGAAGCAACAAGACGCCTTCGGCCGGTTCCAAGGGATGAAAGCCGAAAATCCCACCCTCCCAAAAAGCCGTCTCTACATGATGCTGGCCCGGGTCAGGAAAGAGTCAGAAGAAAAACTGCCAGTATTCGAGCGATACCTGGAGAAGAACACCGATGTCCTCGAAGACTGCCTCATATTCGTTGAAACCAAGGAATACGGGAAAAAGGTCCAAGAGATAATCCACGAACACACTAAACGATACAGGACCTACTACGGTGAAGACGACGAGAAAAACCTAGTAGACTTCTCAAATGGAGAGATCTCCACACTCGTCACAAGTAAAGCGATTTCCGAAGGAATAGACATTAAATCAGTGAAGAACATCGTCCTATTCACTTCAAACCGGTCCAAGGGAACTACCATCCAGAGAATCGGTCGGGCGATGAGAACCAATCCCGATAACCCAGGCAAAACAGCTAACATAGTTGACTTTGTTGTCAGAAGCGACATCGAAGAAGACTCCGAGGAAGACGAAGGCGAGGATGAAGTCGAAACACCACCGGACAAAGAGCGATACGAATGGCTACTGGACCTCAGTGAAGTAACCAAGCAAGAATACTAACCTAATGACAGATCAACGCGATATCGAAGAAATAGCGGACGACGTACTCGACGAGTACGACCAGTCAGAGGATTTCAAAGACCGGTTCATGAACTTCTACGAGAACACGGTTGAGAACAATTTGGGAGGCACCTCGCTGGAACGACTCATCGACAACGTGGAGCTATCCGAGGAGGAGGAACTCGATGGATCTTAAAATCACAGGCATACGGTACGAGAACATTCGGGAGTTCGAAAATGTAGAACTCGACTTCGCTAATGGGTCAAACGACAACCCGCATCATATCTCTCTCGTCCAGATGCCGAACGGTACAGGGAAAACAACCACCATGAACCTGATCCGGACAACCCTCCTCGGCAAAGAGATGGATCAGGACGAGGTCAGATCCTACCAGCCAAGCGACTTCGACGCCATCGAAGGAGCATTCGAAATAGATCTCGTATCCTCCGGTGAACCATTCACACTCCGTCTCGAACTTGACTACGAGGTCGGAGATCACTCTTACCGGCACATCAAACCAAAGGAAGTCGGCGGAGGAGACATGGCCGGACACTTCCTCCCCAACGAACTCAACAACGTAATCACTGAGTCCTTCGTCGACCTCTTCGTCTTCAACGGAGAACTCACTGAGGAGTTCATCGAAACCGGAAGCGATGAAGCCGAAAACGCACTCAAAATCGTCAACTTCCTCAACCGGTTGGAAAACCAGAAAAACCAGATACAACAGACTGTCCAAAATCGGCAGGAGGATGCCAGCGTAACCACCCAGCAAGGCTACCGCAACATCCAGACAAGGCTGGAAACAACAGAGGAAAAACTCGAAGAACTCCAAGAAAAAAGAGATGAACTGGAAGACGCCGTCGAAGACCACGAGGAGACGATCGAAGAGCTGGAGGAACGACGTCAAGACATCCTCGCTGAAAACGAAGAGCAACTGGAGAAAGACAAACGCCTAGAGCGCAAAATCCAGAACCTGGAGAACGAACTGGAAACCGCTACCAAAGACCTGTTGAGCACAATGAGGAAGCCCAGCAGGCTTGACGAAGATCTCAACGACGACATGGAGAAGTTGCTGGAGAACATGAAGATTATGCAGCTCCCCAAATCCACGTCGCAGGAGTTCTTCACCGAGCTTTCTGAAGGAAAGAACTGCATTTGCGGTAGGGAAATCCACGAAGAACACGAGCAAGAGATCCTGGATAATGCCGAGAAGTTCCTCAGCGAGCAGGATATCGGGGTGCTCAACTCGCTAAAGGACAATCTCAGGGACACACCGGACTACGAAAGCTTCGACGACACCTTCGAAGAACTCCAGGAGAAACGAGACGACCTCAAACAAGCCGAAGAAGAGAGAGCCCGACTCGACCTTGATGACCCCAACCTCAACGAGAAACTCGACAAGATCATCGAGGAAATCGAGGAAGAGGAACACGCAAAAGAGGAGAAAGAGGACAAGCTCCGGCGTCTCAAAACCAACGACAAGAACGAACAAGCCGAGTTCGGCCTCGACTGGAAGAACAACATCCCGCTGTGCAAAAGGAAGCGTGAGCAGCGGAAAGAGGAGCTACGGAAGGCCAGTGGCACGGTCAACTTCGGGAAGAAAGCCGATATCCTGGAGGACATCTTCGAGGAATTCATCGAGGAATGTCTGAAGTCGATGAAGGAGAGTCAGATCGAGGAGACCAACAAGAAGCTCGAACGCATCCTCGGCCTCTCCAAAGTCCAAGTCGAAGACATCGACAACTCCATCAAAATCGAAGGCAGGGACGACATCTCTGAAGGCCAAAGCCTGTCCATCGCCTACGCCTACCTCTCCACCCTGTTCGAAGACTCCGCACTCGACGTCCCCTTCGTCATCGACAGCCCAGCAGTCAGTATCGACTACGAAAAACGCGCAGAAGTCGCACCAATAATCTCCGACCTCTTCGACCAGCTGATCATCTTCGTCATCTCCCCAGAAAGAGAAAGCTTCGTCAACGAACTGCAATCCAACGACATCCAGTACACCACAATCCACAAAACCGACACACCCGGAAAAATAGAGAAGCACCTCGACAAGGACTTCTTCATGGACTTCCAGTCCGAGGAAGAACGACAGGAGGCTGCATAACATGTCCTTCAGACTCAGCACCGAGGCACGGAGCTACTACCGGCAGATCAACGAGAAAAGTACTACTGGAGAATTTGATAGTCTCTGGGACCAGTACTACCTCTCCGCCATGGCAGGGATCAAAGACCGGAGCCGCGTCCCAGAGGGCGACGAACCCGGTGAAGAGTTCGTCACCGACGTCATCCAAGCCTACGACGACCAGAAATACGAGATCTACTCCACCCTCATAGTTGCGGAAATAGAGCGAGAAGGAATACCGTGGGATGAAAAACAGGAGATACAGGACATGATGCTGAAAATCCTCGACTCATCCTCTCACACCCGGCTATCAGACTACGGTACAACCGTCCTCAACTGTTACGCTGAGAAGGGATTTCGGCTGATTAGAAGTGATATTACGGCTCCACCGGAACTAGACGAGTTTCTGGAACAGTATCAGAGCTTCCTTGAGGGTCTCGACTGATTTCCTTCGAAGTCCTGTTCTTCGAGAAATCCTGCGAATTTAGCCTTGGAGTCTGGTGCGACGACGATATCAAGGTCCGTAGAGAAGCGTGCGTTGAACGCTGAAACAGCGTAGCCCCCGACAAGGACGTACTCGTGTCCCTCCTGAGTGAGGTCCTCGAGCAGTTCGATGAGTGCGTCACTTCGGTTGTGGAAACTCATGGCTGCGCTCGTTCCGTCTCCCGGTACGTGACGCCGAGGTCGATGTCCTCGTACATCCGGTCGAGCATGGCGAGCGCCGACTGGAACTGGGCGTAGTTCTCGCGCATATATTCGATCGTCTCTGCTCTCGGGATAACCGGGTACCCCTCGACGTGTTCAATGTCGAGTGAGGGGCGTGGCTCGAGGACGATATGCAGCGCCCCGTCTATCTCGTCTTGGGGCTGCCGCTCGAATGTGGTCGGGAGGCCGAAGGACTCGAAGAACCCCTCCCAGGCGTCGACGTCCTGCTCACGAACAGCGAGGAACAGTGGATAGTCGTCGGGCTCGCGACCGACCTGGTAGCCGCCCTGAGTCCACACGTAGACGGCGTCGATCCGCGTGAACGCGAACGACCAGTCACCGAATTGTGGGATAACGTACGTTTCCTCGATGGAGGGTGGACTGACGCCAGCGCTGGCAGCGACGAGCTCGAGCGCTGCGTCGCGTACGCGCTCGTCGACGACAGTGAGGCCGTCGTCATATGAAACGTAGCCTGCGTCTTCCAGCCGATTGACGGCCTGTCTCACTGTCTCGTAGGGCGTGTGGAGGTGTTGGGCGACACGGCGGATGGAGTCACCACTCTCGATGGTGAGGATGACCTGCGCCGCGGTGTCGTCGAGCACCTCATACATCTGGTGGTTACCAATAATCCGGTAACAGTTAAAAGTCTTACTAGAGGACGGGGTAGAACGGCTCTGTCTGAGTTCTATCACTCAGGACTCTCCCATTGAATGACTGAAGAATGTAGATCTCATAGCCAATCTGCATAATGTGGATAATGTAGATAATGCAAATTGGGCTTCTTCAATTGGTTCGTGTGGGTGGCAAAGATTGCGATGAATACGTATGAAATGCTGATAATCTAAATTATGTAGATTGCGTAGAGTCGACGGTGACTATGACAATTGAGATTGTGCCAACAATCTACATAATGTACAAAATGTAGGTTGTGTGGATGTCGTACGCAATCTGTCTGACACAGAATTAAGGTGGACGAACTTCATTGACCGCGTATGACCAGTGCAAAACGTACATTATCGACAAAACTCGCGCAACCTTCAACATCTACCCAATGTACATTACCTACAAAATGTACAAAATCCGCTGCTTACGGGGGTGCTGAGCTATGAGTGCTGACGAGTTTGAAGGGCTCCCCGGAGCAGCTGTCTCGTTGCTCAAGGGAGGGGTAGGGAAATCCACGATCGCGCTCAACATCGCTGATCGACTCGCTGCTCGTGGCCATGAGACGGTACTATTGGATCTGGATAAGGACGGGCACATGACGACCCAGTTGGGATACGACGATGCGTACGACCGAGATGCGAACCTCGGTGACGCCCTTATCGATGGTGGGGACCCCGAAGACCTGCTTATCGAGACGGACTTCGGCGTTCACCTCCTCCCGTCGAGTAACGAGCTCGAGAACGTCGAGACGAGGCTGAAGGACGAACGGTTCGCAGACGTGAAGCTTCGGCGGAACGTTGTCGATCCGCTCATTCAAAACGGATACGACTACGTGATAATTGATGCCGCAGGCGGCCGTGGGAAACTCTCCGACAACGCCCTCATCGCCGTCCAGCGCGTCATAATCCCGCTAATCCCGCGTGCTGGCTCGATTAACGGCCTCAATAAGATGATTGAACGCCAGATCTCCCCAATCCGGCAGAATATCGGGTTGGATATCCTCGCAGTCACTCCGAATATGATTCGCGAAACAATGGGACAACGCAACGAGCATCGGACTCTCGTTGAAAATCTCAACCGGGAGTTCGGTTCATTCGTCCCCGAGTACGCTCGTGTGGACCCGGAGGTCTTCGATGCCCTCGATGATTCGGGACGCACCATCGATAGTATTCCGAAGCCAGGGATTCGCGAACGGACCGCAATTTCCCGCGCCTTCAAGCAAGGAATGCCGGTCTCGGAGTTCGACGAAGATTGCGACCAGATCCCGAATTTCGACCACTTAGCGGACCTCGTGGAGGAACACAGCCATGCCTAATGAGGACGACCGTTTCGGGGACGTCGCTGAACAGCTCAAACAAACGGAGGAAGGAGCCGAATCGGATGACGACGAACGTACTGACACCCAGGATGAACCGCAACCGGATGAAGAGATAACTACTGAGGACACAGAGTCGGAGACTGAGTCCATTCCTGAGCAGGATGAGGAGGATGTGGACGAATCCACCGGTGGACCGGCCTTCTCCTTTGATGAGACCGATATGCACGGCTTCTATGTCCGGGAGGACACGTGGGATGGCGTCACCCGGATGCGATCATCGGTAACTGCTGCGTGCTCTATGTTTGATGTTCCCGAATTTGAAGGAAGAGAGTTTCAAGATGCGTGTCTCCGGGTAATTGCGGACCACGGTGATGAGGTCGCCCTCCAGATCCTCCGGGAGCGTGGTATCGAAGCCGATGAGGAACGTGTTCAGGAAGTTGTGGAGATGCTGAGCGAGCAAGCTACGAACGACTAACATTGGATTTGGGTGATTTCCCCCATCATTCAGATTTCGTGCGCATTGTACATTATGCAGATTGTGTATCAAGCCATCTGCTTGCAGTCTCGCGATTATTCTCGGAACCGGGTCCGAACGGCGGTCGCAGCTTTGGTATAGCGGCATATGATTCATACTGTTAGACAAATCCGAATTTCGGGGGATAGAGCCCTTCTATCATAGGAAAAATGGTTATGAGACTTCTGTCCCCGGTGGTCCTGATTATGCCCGTAATCACGACCACTTTGAAGTACCCCGCCGCCGTCGGTGAAGCACGAATGCTGCAACCGCCTCACGACGGCGCTTCCCCTGGGGTAGAGGCACCGAGACCGGGCCCGCAGGACGGTGGAGGGCCGGTGAATGCCTGACCGGGCGCTTTCGACGCCGCTCGACGATAGCTTCGAGCGCTACCTCCAAGACAAGGGGAAAGGCCGCGGCGGCGACGGTGGGAACTATCGACGTAACGCTGCACGCGAGCTCGAACGGTTCGCCGAGTGGGCCGCCGGCGACCGCGGCGCCGACGACTGGACCGGGATCGTCCCCGACGACGTCGACCGCGAGCCGACCTTCGACGATCTCGACGAACGCGTGTTCCGGGAGTACGCCCGACATCTCGGTGGAGATCGGGGACTCAAGCAGAACACAGTACAAACCTATTACCGCTATATCTCTGCCTGGTGTGGCTGGTGCGTCAACGAGGGATATCTCGAGGCGCATTACGCCCAGCGGGCCAGTGCGATGGCGCCGCTGCCGGAGGACGACGGCCGCAAGCCCGGCGACCAGCAGGCCTGGACGTCCGAGCAGCGCCACGCCCTCACCCGCCACGTCGACGAACAGGCCCGCGACGCCGTTGAGGCGTACACGACACTCCCAGAGGATACTGACCCCCTCGACAAGCAGCGAGGACGCTACGCCGCATTAAAGTCGGCTCGTGACCGGGCTCTGGTGTTCGTCCTCGCGTACACCGCCGTTCGCGTCGGGGAACTGCTCCGGGATCCGAACGACCCGCGCCGGCGCGGCGTCCGCTGGGAGGACCTCTCGCTCGACGAGGGGAGTATGGACGTCTACCGGAAGAAACAGCAATGGGACGCCGCGAGTCTCCCCGACCCGGTGATCTCGCCGCTGCGGAGCTACCGCCAGCTGATGGACCCACCGACGGGGCGCTGGCCGGTGTTTCCCACGTTCGACCAGCGGACGCTCGCAGGGCTCGTCCAGGATGAGCTCGCCGACCGAGGGGAACATACGGAGGCAATCGCCGAACGCCGTGAGGAGTACGCTCGCGACCTCCTCCTGGCGCTCGATGAGGATATTCGGCCGCCCTCGATTACGACGGACGGCACACGATCGATTCTCCAACGGCTCTCAGAAGCTGCAGAGATAGACATCGACCATCCGAAACACGATTACCTTGCTCCACACGGCGGCCGGCGTGGAATGGGTGAAGTTCTCGTTCGAGCATTCGGATACACGGTTGCCGCCCGGTATCTCGACAATTCAGAGGAGATGGTGAGAGAGCGGTATTCACATATCGAGGCCGGAGAACTCGGTGATGTCGCTACTGAGGCGCTCGAGGAGATCGATAGTATACCGTAGTAACATATTTCGAGTGTGAGGGGTAGACCGTTGCGTTCACACCGCGTCGACGGTGAACAGCGAGTCGTCGCTGAGGACGACCTGTACCCGGCGGTGCCAGGCGTCAGCAAAGGCCTCCCGTTGCTGGTCGCTTGCCGATCCGTCGAGAATCCCCTGGAGGTTCCCGATCGCGGGTCCACCGCCAGGAACGTCGCTGACGTGGTAGGCCACTTCGACGGTCTCGTCCGTGTCGGTTCGCCGGAACCGGAACGTCGGGTCCGCCGTGTCCGGGTCGAACGCGTCGAAGACGAGGAGGTCGCGGCGGCCGCCATAGCCGCCGGCGAGCCCGCTGAATCCGTCATCGCCGGTCGCGCCAGTCACGTACGAGATGATGCGGCTCATCACGCCGTACGCGGCATCGTCCTGCGGGCCGGCCGTCTGGACCTCGATTTTGCTCCGGGCTGGATAGTCGTCGGGATACAGGGCGTCGAGCCCGAGCTGGACGATCCGGTAGGCGCCCGAGGCTGTCGGACAGGAGTGGCCCGCTTCTTTCACCGCGTCCCGGTAGGTGACGACGAACGGCTCGCCCGGTTCGAGGACGCCGAGGGCCTCCGCGACGGGGTCGCGGATTTCGATCGGGTCGACGTCGTAGTCGACCTGCCAATTGGTTCTCGTCTGGGTCGTGTCAGTCGCAGTCGAATTCGATGTCATGAGTTGTGGTTGTGATCGTGTCTCGTGGTCAGTAGCGGAGCAGTCGCATCCCGTTGAGGATGACGAGGAGGACGCTGGCCTCGTGGACCAGCATTCCCGACGCGAGGGTGACGTAGCTGGTGAGCACGCCCGCGAGGAGGACGGTCACGGTCAACACTGCCAGCCCGACGTTCTCGAGGACGTTCCAGCGCGTCGCCTTGCTGAGTTTGACCGCGTACGGGATTCGTTCGAGGTCGTCGGCCATCAACGCCATGTCAGCCGTCTCGATGGCGGTGTCCGTCCCCGCAGCACCCATCGCGATGCCGACGTCGGCGGTCGCCAGCGATGGCGCGTCGTTGATGCCGTCGCCGACCATCGCGACGACGTGGCCGTCGGCCTGGTAGCCCTCGATGACGGACTGCTTGTCCTCGGGGAGGAGTTCGGCACGGTACTCGTCGATACCGACCTCCTCGGCAACGGCAGCGGCCGTCCGCTCGTTGTCGCCGGTGAGCATCACCGTCTCGATGCCAGCGTCTTGGAGCGCCGCGACGACCCCAGGAGCGGCCTCCCGGAGCTCGTCCCGCATCGCAATCGCGCCGATGATGTCCCCGTCCCGAACGACGTGGACGACTGTCTCGCCGCGCCCCTCACGCTCGCGGACGTAGTCGGCGACCCGGCTGGGGACGTCAATGTCGCGGTCGGCCAGCAGTGCGCGGTTGCCGACAACAACTTCCTGGCCATCGGCGTGGGCGATGACGCCCTTGCCAGCGACTACGTCGAAGTCATCCGGATCGGGGACCGACTGGCGCCCCGCGTCCGTATCGTCCGCTTGGGCGACCGTCGTTCCGCCGTCCGTCGCGGCGGTCGGATCCTCGCGGGCCGCGTCGACGATGGCGTCAGCGAGGTGGTGTTCGCTCTTCTTCTCGGCGGTCGCCGCGAGTGAGAGGACCTCGTCATCAGCAACGCCGAACCCCTCAACATCGGCGACGGTGGTCTCGCCCTTCGTGAGGGTGCCGGTCTTGTCGAAGGCGACAAGGTCGATCTTGCCGGCGCGTTCGAGGTGTTCGCCGCCCTTCATCAGCACGCCAGACCGAGCGGCGTTGCCGATGGCCGAGACGATGCTGACCGGTGGCCCGATGACCAGCGCGCCGGGACAGCCGATGACCAACAGGGTCAGCGACAGGATCGCGTTCTGCGTGACTGCATACGCGCCGATGGCCAGCACGATGACGGCCGGCGTGTAATACTTCGCGAACCGGTCGATGAGACTCTCGGTCGGCGACTGAGCCTCTTGGGCCTCCTCGACACGGCGGATGATCCGTTCGAGCGTCGTATCCGAGCCCGCACCCGTCGTTCGGATCTCCAGTGCGCCTTCTTGATTGACCGTCCCGGCGTAGACCTCGTCGCCGTCGGCCTTGTGGACGGGCGCGCTCTCGCCGGTGACTGGTGCTTGGTTGACGGCGCTCTCGCCGTCGACGACGGTGCCGTCAACCGGAATCTTCCCGCCCGGCTTTACGACGACGACTTCGCCCTCTTCGACCTCGCGGGCGGGGACTTCTTGGAGTTCCCCGTCGCGACGGACGGTCGCCGTGTCGGGCGTCATCTCCAGCAGCTCCTGGAGGGCAGTCCGGGTCTTCCGCATCGTCCGTCCCTCGAGGTAGCTGCCGAGGCTGAACAGGAAGACGACGGCGGCGGCCTCCCAGTACTCCCCGATGATGATGGCCCCGATGGCGGCTAGCGTCACCAGCGTCTTGATGCCGAGCGTCCGGTTGGTGACCTCGTGGTAGGCGGTTTTGGCGATGTCGTAGCCACCCACGAGCGTCGCCAGGACGAGGATGGCGGCGCTGGCCGTATTAAAACTCGTGAGGTAGCCCAGACTCCAGCCACCGCCGTAGAGCAGGCCGCTCGTTGCCGTGACGATGGCCTTCCGGTGTTTCCGGTAGTACTGCGTGATCGATTGTTTGTTCATGGTGTTAGGCGGGCTGGGGCGTGTACCCCTGGTTTTCGATGGTCTCTGCGAAGACGTCGGGGTCCGCGACGTTGTCGTCGTACTCGATTTCGACGCGGCCGGTCGCGTAGTGGACTTCGACGTGCTGGACGCCGTCGACGTTCGACAGGGCGCGTTCGACGGTGCTCGCGCAGGTCGGGCAATCGAAGTCGAGGACGCGGAATTGGGTTGTGTCGCTCATTACAGTTTGAGGTAGTGCCCATACCCCAATAAGTATTTTTTAGATGATATGTTTGAATTCGGAGACGGGTCGTTGGAACAGTCAAACGGGTCGTCTAGGGCTTTCGCTATCGCGGGTCCATCCTGTACTGGATACCTCGACAGACACCTACCCGACTCCTGCCCCGCTACCTTTTCCCGCGTGCTCGCGCTCAGTTCTCGTATGAGTGATTCCGATACCGACCACCGTCTCGACGACATCGCGGTGCGAGACACTCGGATTTCGGACGCCATCGACGAGCCGATGCGGGCGATGGTCCTCGACATTCTGTCCGAGGAAGCCCTAACTGCGACCGAGGTCCACGAACGCCTCGACGATCGCGGCATCGACCGGACGGAGAACACGGTCCGCCATCACATCAACGAGCTCCGGGATGCGGGCCTCGTCGACGTCGTTCGCTTCGAGGAGGGGCGTGGTGGGACGACGAAGTACTACCACGCGAACACGATCGTCCTCTCGTACTCACTACCAGATTCGGCCGACGCCGCCGTCGAGGAGATGATCGACGCTGCCCAGCCCCAGATCACGGACGCGCTCACTACGCTCACCGACGAGTACGACGACGCTATTGAGGAGATCGTCGAGGATATGCAGCCCTGCGAGCACTGCCAGACCCAGAAGTACGAGACGTACGTTCTTCTGACCGTCCTGCGACGTGCGTTCGTTCGCGCCCACAGAAATTCCTGAGGGGGAACCACCCCTACGCTGGCAGGGTCTTAGAAGGAGAACCGATCACGCGCGGATTGCATCGCGAGGCGAGTCAGGAGTCGCGCAGGGCCACGCTTTGGGAGGTCCCGTACAGTCTCGATGCTGGTCGGCGGTTCACTACCACCAATGTCTAACTCCCAGCCTGTCTCGTCCATGAAGCGTTCGACAGCCTGATTTACTCGCTGTCGCACGTCGTCCGAGTCCATTGTCTCGGGCACACCATTCCGGAGGACGACGTCGCCGTCAACGATCACTGTCTCGACGTCGGCCGGCACCGCGTTGTTCACGACCTGTGCAGGAATATTGGTCCGTGGCGTGAACTTCGGTTTGTCGACGTCGAGGAGGATAATATCCGCGCGCTTTCCCGCTTCAATACTGCCGATCTCGTCGCCCATCCCCAGCGCGCGTGCGCCCTCGATAGTGAGCATTCGTATCAGTTCCATCGAGTCGAACTGCCCAGCTGAACGCTTGAGATTTGCCGCCAGCCGAGCTTGCCGCGCTTCACCGAACATGCTGTACGAGTCGTGCCAGTAGTGGTCGTCAATCCCTACTCCGACGTCGACGCCGGCGGCTCGAAGCTCGGGAACGGGCGTCCACTGCGTCTCCCCGTTCGGATTCCAGTAACAGAAGACGGACGGGCAGTGCGCAACAGCCGCGTCCGCCTCGGCGGTTCGCTGGATGTCCTCTTCGTCGGCGAGGCGGAAGTGAGCAGCGACCAGTCGGTCGTCCAGGAGTCCAACGTCGTCGAGCAATCCCACCGAGTCCTCGCCACCGTTCGCTCGTGCCATCGTGTTACTCTCCTCGAGTTCGAGCAAGTGCGTGTGGACGAGCAGGTCCGGGTACTCTGCGGCGAGGGACGCGGTCCGTTCCCACAGCTGCCTGGTACACGACCAGTCGTCGTGCGGGCAGATCGTCGCCCTGATTCGGCCCTCGTACGTGTCGTGGTACGTTTCGACGAACTCGCGAGCACGGGAGAACTGCTGATCGACTGGTTGGTCCCAGAAGAGGTCCGAGATCGCCGGGCCGAAAAATCCGCGGAGCCCTGCTTCCCCGAACGCCTCTGCACCTGCGGCAGGCCGTGCGTCCATCGAGTTCACGGTCGTGACACCGCCCAAGAGGAAATTGAGCGCTGCGAGCTCGACGCCTGCCTCGACGAGGTACTCGAATTCGCCGTTCCCTAATCTGTTAAACAAGGCCGTCCCACTCCCAAGCATCTCCGTCAGCTCGAGTTCGCTAAACGCACCGATGAGCGGTGTCATCTCCAAGTGCGTGTGGGCGTTCACCAACCCCGGCATCACCAGTTTCCCGTTCCCGTCGATAACGGTGGACGCTTCTAATTCTCCGTCTCCTGCACGTGATGGTCGGACTTCTTCGATACAGCCATCGGTGATGCATACTGTGCCGCGCTCGTACAGGCGGTTCCGCTCGTCGGCTGTGAGAACGAGTGCATCATGGATTGCCAGATCGACAGCCATCGTAAATTAGGAAGTGGATGTGACAGTTACCGTACTGGACAACCGAGCAGGCCGGCGAAGGCTGTTCTTCCAGGTGGTGTTCCCCTCATTTGGGATATCATCGGTCTCTACTGGTCCCATTAGCCTCTAATACGTCGGCGTGATTTAATCAGATTCCCCTTTTGAATCTGAAGTCGGATTCCGTGGAGCTTGTGGAGGTTTGCAATGTTTTCCCCTCTTCACGATAGATCATCTATGGCCGACGGTTACGATGCCATAGTACTGATACCCTCATAGGCAGTATATTCTAATCAAAACCGCAATAGATGATCCCTACAATGATACACCTATGCAGGCGACGATAATCGACGGAGTTCTTGAATCCCTTCGTATCGGTGTCGGATTTCTCTGGACGGCGGCGTGGGCGATCATCATGGGCCTCACGATTACGAGTCTGGTCCAGGTCTACGTCTCGAAGGAGCGGATGGCACAGGTGCTGGGTGAGGGCGATCTAACTGGACTTACCAAGGCGACTGTGTTCGGAGCAGCAAGCAGTGGCTGTAGTTTCGGCGCCGTCGCCATCGGGAAGGGCCTGTTCAAGAAGGGGGCGCACGCGGTGAACTTCCTCGCGTTCATGTTCGCGTCGACGAACCTCATCGTCGAACTAGGGCTGATGATTCTCATCCTGCTTGGCTGGGAGTTCCTCGTCGCGGAACTGCTCGGCGGCCTGATTCTCATCGCCGTCATGGCCGCCATCGTCCACCTTACGCTTCCCGAAAACCTGTTTAACGAAGTCCGCGAGAAGCTCAACGAGCGCGACCGCCAGGCGGGCGTCACGGAAGATCCCACCTGCGGGATGGAGGGGAAAGACGAGTACACGCTCACGACCGACGGCGGTGAGACGCTCAAATTCTGCTCGGAGGGCTGTATGGAGACCTATCGCCAGGAGACGTCGAGTAGCGGCGGGTGGCGTGACGAGTTGCTGTCGTGGGGTGGCTGGTACAAGGTCGGGAATCAGTACCGCAAGGAGTGGTCGATGATCTGGAAAGACATCGTCGCCGGCTTCCTTATTTCTGGGTTCGTCATCGTCTTCGTCCCGCAGTGGGTGTGGAACACGCTGTTCATTCAGGGCGACGGCCTGCTCGTGACTGCCGAGAACGCCGTCATGGGCGTCATCATCGCCGTCCTCAGTTTCGTCGGCAGTATGGGCAACGTCCCGTTCGCCGTCGCGCTGTGGGGCGGTGGCGTCAGCTTCGCCGGGATCATCGCGTTCGTCTACGCCGACCTCATCACCGTGCCCGTCCTGAACGTCTACCGGAAGTACTACGGCTGGAAGATCATGCTGTACATCCTTGGCGTCTTCTTCGTGACGATGGCGTTCACTGGCTTCCTCATGGAGTTGCTGTTCGACGCCCTCGGCATCGTACCAGATCTGGCCGGTGGCGAGACGGCGACCGAACAGACGTACTTCGAGCTCAACTACACGTTCTACCTCAATATTATCGCCTTCGCGCTCTCCGGGTTCCTCCTGTATGTCTACCGACGTGGAATCGGCGCACCAGGTCAGTATCGTGATCCGGTGTGTGGCATGCGGACCGACGATGAGGGGCCGAGTGCGTCCAATGATGGGATGACGTACTATTTTTGCTCGAAGACCTGTAAGCGGGCATTCGAGGAAGAGCCCACGGAATTTGCTGATCAAAGCCCGCAGATAACAAACCACGATCACGATCACTGATAGATGTACTGTGGTTCATCCGCTGTGAAGCACTTCATCATCGCACCTTCAATCCGCAATTGTCACACCTGTCGCGCCAAAATTGATTGTATGAGCAGTCAGATATCGAAACAAGGGGATGTCATATGAACCAACGTCCAGCGGATACCGTCGTTGGTGTGCTCCTTGGGTTCGTCCTCTTGGCTGGCGGACTACTCAGTTGGCGGGCCTATCAACAGCGTCGCGCTATCGAGCAGTCGATGGGGCCGATGATGGACTCGTCTATGGGGGCGATTCACGGTCCAGATCCTCTCTGGTACGTGGTTGGAACCCTTCTGGTCGCAGGCAGTATCGGTGGCATCTATTACGTGGTTCGAGGGAATCTCATCGATTCGACAACCGACTCAGCGGATCACATCGACCCCGATCAGGTATCGGAGGCAACGCCTACATCGATAGACGATGACGCCTCGCCGGCGACGCCTATCAATCCTGAATCGGATCCGCAAGCGCGCGTTCTCGATCTCTTACCGGATGATGAACGACGCGTCCTTGAACCCGTCCTGAACTCGCCTGGAATCACGCAGATCGAACTTCGGGATCGATCTGAGTTCTCAAAGAGTAAAGTGAGCCAGACCGTGAGTTCACTCGAGGAGCGCGGGCTGCTGTATCGGGAACGACAGGGTCGAACCTACCGCGTGTATCCGAGTGATGACCTGCAGAACTAACAGACGTAGAAATTCATACTAACACTACCCATCATGTCACAAGCAACACTCGAAACTGATCGCATTAGCCGGGTTCTCAAGTCAAGCACGTGGCTCAATCTCCTCCTCGCCGCACAGTTGATCGCCGGGTTGGTGTACGCATATTTCACAGGAGATATGGGGAGCCGGTGGACCCATTTCGTCCTTCCATTTATTTGGTTCACCGCCTCAGTCTGGGTGATCTGGCACACTCGACCTGTAACGAAACGTCGAGTGTATCGTATTGGTGCCGCACTTGTCGTTGCTCTATATCTCATCGTGATGTTTTATTTTTCAGGATTACTTGGACCGAGCACCTCTCATTTCGGGCAGCTCACTGGACCAAGCGGCTTCGGAATAACGTGGGGTCGATCTTTGGGATGGAGTCCGGTCTTCGTCTATACAGGTGACCTGATCACGGTCTCGCTCATTCCTTACCAAGCGGTTGGCCTGTTCGCGCTGGCGTATCTCGTCTATGATGCATTGCTTGATTTCTCGCAGTCGGCAGTCGGAGGAATAGTCGGGATTGTGGCGTGCCCTGCCTGCGTTAGCCCGTTGTTTGCCGTACTACTTGCAGGCGGACTGAGTGGTTCTTCAACGATGTTATTGCTTGGTGCGTATGGCTACGAAATTGCGACCGTTCTGTTCCTCATGACAATTGGAATCCTCTACCATCGTCAGGCACTCACGAGGCAGTATCACCAGTTCCGAGGGAACTGATCCATCTCGTTCGTGGTCAGCAATACCCGAGCCTCCCTCGCCGCCTGAACCGTGGTTATTGTCTGGATCGCCGCAATGAGGTGAACAGTCTCGACGGATCCCCTTTGCTCTCACCATTCCTCTGATCCTTTCGAATTCGGCAGGTATGAACGATCCCGTCAGTAGAAAACGTTTAGATGGCGTTATAGACGTTCTTGAACGCTCTCCTGTTTGAGTTCACTCCCACGAAGATAACCCCGAACCCACCGTATGACTACTTGAGGCGAAAAACAATGACCAACCGAAACCTCGGACGATGGCTGCTCGTGGTGCTCGCGATTGTCGGACTCGCGTTTGCCGCCCCGGTAGTTAGCGCACACGGTGACGAACCGATCCAGGGGAACGAGACGGCAGCTGAAGGGACGCCAGCCGATGGTAGTGCAGCAGACTGGGCGGCCTGGATGGAAGGTCACATGACCGACTACATGGGCCCGAATGCCGTTGACGAGATGGAAGCGCACATGGGCGTGACCGTCGACGAGATGGCCCAAGATATGGCGGACGACAATCACACCGCGACGGGGATGAACGGACAGGGGTACGGCTGCTAACGATCCCTGTTCGGATCCTCGTCTGACACGATAGATATTCGACTTACTGACTCAACGATCACAATGACACACTACACCAACACTCTCGGGCGGACGACTCGTCGAATCGCAATACTAGCGGTTCCGCTGTTGATTGTAGCAACGGGCACCGCAGCGGCTCACGGTGGTGGAGGCTACGGCGGCGGTATGATGGGTAGCGGCGGTTGGGGGGTCTTCAGCGGTGGAATGGGCCTCTGGAGCTTCCTTTGGATGGGGCTCCTAATCGTCGTCCCGCTCTATCTCGTCTACTCACTCCTCAACAGAGATTCTGAGAGGAGTGATAGTCGGCCGCTTTCGGTTCTTCGTGAGCGTTACGCTCGCGGTGAACTCTCCGATGAAGAGTTCGAACGTCGACGAAAGCAACTCGAGTAGTGCCCATGACCGAAATAGAAGGAGCATCGTCGAGAAAAAATTCTCGTCTGCCAGTTGGGGCGACGGGAGCTTAAGTGCGTAAACAGGATACAGTATTACATGAGTTACACAATACAAACCAAGATTGATGGAGAGTTCGACGATGTCGTCGACGCAACGAATGCCGCGCTCAAAGACGAGGGATTCGGTGTTCTCTGTGACATCGACATTCAGGCGACGCTCAAGGAGAAACTCGGTGAGGAGTTCCGCCAGTATCGCATCCTCGGTGCGTGCAATCCTCCGCTGGCATACGAAGGGTTGAGTGTAGAAACTGAACTCGGTGCGCTCTTGCCCTGTAACGTCATCGTCTACGAGAACGATGACGGCGTCATCGTGGTGAGTGCGGTCGACCCGGAACAGTTAGTCGGGATCGCTGATAACGACGCGCTTGACTCCGTCGCGACCGAGGTCAGCGAACGATTCGACCGCGTACTGGCAGCCGTAACTGACGAGTTCGGATCCGCATCGGAGGCCTGATCTCTGATGGCATCATCGGATCAACTGGATACGACGACGATACTGCTCATCGTCCTCGGAGCGTTCATCCTCCTTCCCTTGCTCACAATGGGTATGGGGTTCGGTGGGATGATGGGATACGGAGGAATGATGGGCCAGTACGGTACCACAGGTGGTTGGTGGCCCCTCATCGGGATGCTCGTCCCGGTCATCTTCCTCCTTGCGCTTCTGGGCGGTGGATATCTCATCTTCCGGCGGATGAGCGAGACACAGACGTCTCATAATCCCGCGATGGAAGAGTTACGTCTGGCGTACGCTCGTGGCGATCTCACGGACGAAGAGTTCGAAGCCCGACGAGAAAAGCTCGAACAATCAGAGTGACCACTACCCAAACCGCGTTTCACCCGTTTGAACACCTGCGGATCGACTCGAGGGTATCGAAACCAACCGTTCGGCAGCATCGTTCCGTTACATCGAAATGGTGTGCTCGATTCAGCATATGGTTATGAGTAGTAATGGGAACAAACGACAAGTTCGGAGTGAGTCACGTCCGAAGTCTTCGCACCAGTATCGCGCGTAGCTACCCACCGAAGAATGATCCAGACAACATGACACATCACAGCCGACGTCAATTCTTAGGCATTGTCGGTGCCAGCGCAGTCGCCAGCACCGGCTTTGCTCAGTCAGCGAACGCACAGGAGACGCCCATCGTGGAGATGGGAAACAATTACTTCGACCCAATCGGCCTACGTGTTGATCCCGGGACAACCGTTCAATTTGAACTCGCAGCGGGGGCACATTCCGCTACGGCGTACGCAGATCGTATTCCGGAGGGCGCTTCCGCCTTCGATAGTGGGACGATCTCAGACGGGAGCTTCGAATATACGTTCGAAACGCCAGGGACGTATGATTACTACTGCATCCCGCACAAGTCGATTGGGATGGTCGGACGGATCGTAGTTGGCAGTCCTGGCGGACCGGCAGAGGAGGATTCAATCCCGGATGGAGAGGTCCCATCGAGTGAGGCGATTGTTGACCAGGGTACAGTCGCCTACGGCTCAAGCAGCGATGGAAGCGGGAATACTGGGGGTGGAATGATGGGACGAGGTGGTTCTGGAATGATGAGTGGCCGCAACGGAGGTGGAGTTGGAGGGCTACCAGCTGTTGGTGGCGTACTCGGAATGCTGGGCGTTCTCGGTGGCGGGCTCTACTGGCTTGGAAACCAAAAATCTCCTCAATCGACTACCGACGACTCAGCCAGAAAAACGCTCCAGAACCGCTATGCCAGGGGCGAAATTGACGAGGAGGAGTATAGACGTCGCCGTGAGCGATTAGATGCTACTGATGAGGACATCTCCAACTGATTGCCACCGTGAGAGGGTGAACTCACCGGGGTCAAGTGATTCGGGGATTAGAGAATACCGCCCTCACCGATACCTTTGATTTCAGAACGATCCCGTGACTTGTTTTGTTCCATTTATGACTGATTTCTCTTGTGATCAACTCGCCTGTGTGGCTCGGTAGTAAACACCAATTGCGAGCACGGCTACGAGGAGAAGATATCCAGTAGCCCACACCAACGAGAGAGCCGTAGACTGAGTTGTTGAACTAGTCGTCCATGCCGGATGGGGTTTGGCCCGTAGTCGATCCCGACGGTGCCGACCCTGCGGCAAACTTGTAAACGGCGACGAGTCCCCAAATCACCAAGCCGAGCAGGATGATGCCCGCCCTAATGTCGATGGGGACCACTGCAGCGTGTTCGATTGCTCCCTCGCTATCGACTGGGTGCCCGGCTCCCAGTAGCATGTCGAGCAGGCCGATCACGACGACGCCCAAGACAACCAAGCCACCGCCGACGTACATGGCGATTTGGTCTGCCGTTGATAAGTCACTCATTGGTAGTCACCCGAGGAGTTTCCGTAATCGCGTGTTCTCGAACAGTTCCATCTCACGCAGGCGGTTATCGACTGCCAGGACGCCGCCCGCTCCGAGTGCCACAATGGTTCCGAAGACCATGATCCCAAGTAGTTCACCCGTGACCATACCGTTGGCCCAGCCGCCACCGTAGCCGTTGATGAAGTAGAAGAACAGCATCATGAAGGCACCAAAGAAGGCGGCGGTCCTCGTGAGGACACCGAGTATCAGCCCGAAACCGATGGCGGTTTGCCCAAGCGGTACCGCCACGTTGACGAACGCCAACAGGATGCCGTCGCTGAACGGCGTGACGAAGGGGGCGAGAATCGTGCCCTGAGCGGCTCCGCCGACGAACCAGCTGGCGTCGAAGGGCCACGCCCAGATCTTGTCAAGGCCGGCGTGGAGCATCCACCACCCGGCGGTCAGCCGAAGCAGCAGGATCCAATACGACAACCAGGCTCCTGAGACCGAGAACGACGTCTCAGTTCCGAGAAATCTCGTTCGAATGGATTGTGTTGACATGGCATACTTCACCTCACGACTGAGTTTATCAGAAGTGGTAAAAAGATTGGTGGTGGTTCGTGATCTCTAAGAGTCGGGGCTCATTGCAGGAACGCGGGTGTCAGAGGTGAGTTGGATGATCCTCAAGAAGGAATTCGGTCACCCTCAACGCACTGATTGTGTGCTGGGGCATGTAAGCAGGAGCACCGATGAAGCTGAGCCCACCGATTTCTGGATTTCGGAAAATTCTGTTTGAGGGACTGAATTCATCTACTGATCTAATCCTTTGTACTTACCGATCCTCTCAGTAGCTAACAGATTCTGAGAATTTGGCTCTGTTGAAATCCTCTTCTCCAGATACATTGTAGCGTGAATCGCGGCCTCACTACACGTACGCATTTCGCAGTATGTCACCTACCGTCTCCCGCAGAGGAATCGTGTAGCACGGGAGAGGATGTTCTACTGGGATCGCGTTGCGGCATTATTTTGTACCGGAAACAGGAACGCGTCGCTTATGGTCCCCTATATCAGCGAGGTGCTGTTCAACGAGCCACAAGGCCGTCGTATGGCACTCTTTCAGTTCGGCGTGTCGCTTACCTTCTTGTGCATGTTCGTGTACGCTTGGAGCGTCGGCGACGCTGGCGAAACCCGGTGGTTACTATTTATGGTCGTCGGAACTGCGCTGTCCGGAATCGCCGAGTCCCTCCCAGAGACCCAGCTACAGGCGGTAGGCGTACTCCGTTCCGCGGCGATCCTCGTATTGCTGTGCATCGTCGCTACTCCCTTTCTCGATCTCGAATTAATTATCTGAAGAGAACCGTCGGTCTTGTTGTTCTCTCTACTGATCCATCCGTCTTTAGTTAGGAGACGAACCGCGTGACAGTGGCGGCTTATCGAGGCTACTTTTCGGAAGGAATGAGGAGGTGTCGAGTGTGCACAACGAAACCTCCTCATCACGGATTATGCGTCGGCTCACTACACTGTTTCCCTCCGAGTTCCTCGAAGAGCACGCCGAGGAACTCGGCGTGGTCGAACGCGACCGCAAGCTCCAGATTCCCGTCTTCGTCTGGGCATTCGTGTTCGGCTTCGCCGCAGGCGAACGCCGAACACTCGCAGGGTTTCGACGCAGCTACAACTCCACAGCTGACGAGCCGATCTCACCGGGTGGGTTCTATCAGCGGTTGACGCCGACGCTCGCGGAGTACTTCCGCGACCTCGTCGAGCACGGTCTCGACGAGGTCGCTGTTCCCGACACTGTTGACGTTGACATCGACCGATTCAGTGATGTAATGATCGCTGATGGAACGGTGTTGCGGTTACACGAGTTTCTCGCTGATCAGTTCGAAGCCCGCCACGAGGAGCAGGCTGGAGCGAAGCTCCACCTGCTCCACAATGCCACTGAACAGACGATTGAACGGATCGACGTTACCGACGAGAAAGCACACGACAGCACGCTGTTCAAGACAGGGTCGTGGCTTGAGAACCGCCTCGTATTGTTCGACCTCGCGTACTTCAAGTACCGACGGTTTGCGCGGATCGACGAGAACGGCGGCTCCTTCGTGAGCCGGCTGAAACAGAACGCGAATCCGGTGATTACGGATGAATTACGGGAATGGCGCGGCCGCGCCATTCCCTTGGAGGGCAAGCAACTCCGTGATGTGCTCGACGATCTCGACCGGACGTACATCGATGTGGAAGTCGAAGTCGAGTTCAAGCGCGGGCCGTACAACGGGACGCGGTCGCTGGATACGAAGCGGTTCCGCGTCGTCGGCGTCCGCGACGAGGACGCCGACGACTACCATCTATACGTGACAAATCTGTCGCGAGAGGAGTTCTTTCCGGCGGATTTAGCGCAGATCTACCGGTGTCGGTGGGAAGTGGAGTTGCTGTTCCGTGAGTTGAAGACGCAGTACGACCTGGACGAGTTCGACACGAGCAACGAGCACGTGGTGAAGATCTTGCTGTACGCAGCGTTGCTGTCACTGCTTGTGAGCCGTGATCTGTTGGATCTGGTCACCGAGCAGGCGGATGATGAGCTCGTGTTTCCACCGGAACGCTGGGCGGCGACCTTCCGGTCGCACGCCCAGCTCATCCTCCACGAACTCGGTGAGCACCTCGGTTATTCGCCACCGCCGCTGTTGGAGCGGCTGATCGAGGACGCACAGAAGATCCACAAGCAACGACCGATCTTACAAGAGACGCTCGCTACCGCTACACAACCGAGGTGTGAGTCTTAACTAAAGACGAATGTCTACTGATCTTTCCCGACGAGCTTATTGACCATGGTAGGGACAATTCGCAGTGGTACTCTCCACCGAAGATGTCATAGAACCGTTCACAAGGAGGTTGATCTCAGAGCTGTTAATGGTGAATTGCCTGCTCAGGAGGCCTGCGAACTTATCACTGGTACCTCTGTCATTTATGTCGTATAGCAGCGCAATGCTGGATACAGACACAGAGCGACCCCAGGATATTATCATTTCAAGAATAGTTAGAATGGGGGCGAGTCGATACAACAGTATTGTTTTCCCATCTCTTGTACAAACTCGACTAATGACGGCGCAGGACTCCTCGGAGACTGAAGACCGAAAAGACGACCACCTTCAAATCGTTCAGGAGCGGGACGTCGAAACGACAGGGACGGGCTTTGACGACGTCCGACTCATCCATAACGCGCTTCCGGAACTCGATTACGACGCGATCGACCCCTCCATCGACTTTCTGGGTCACGACCTATCTGCCCCAATCTTCATCGAGAGCATGACTGGCGGGCACCAGAACACGACGGAGATTAATCGGGCGCTGGCCCGGGCCGCCAGCGAGACCGGTATCGCCATGGGTCTCGGTAGCCAGCGAGCAGGCCTCGAACTCGACGACGAACGCGTCCTTGAATCGTACACGGTCGTCCGCGATGCTGCACCCGATGCGTTCATCTACGGGAACCTCGGCGCTGCACAGCTTCGAGAGTACGACATCGAGATGGTCGAGCAGGCAGTCAAGATGATTAACGCCGACGCGCTCGCGGTCCACCTGAACTTCCTCCAGGAAGCCACTCAACCTGAAGGCGATGTCGATGGGCGGAACTGTGTAGCTGCGGTTGAACGAGTGTCCGAGGCACTCTCGGTGCCGATTATCGTCAAGGAAACGGGCAACGGAATTTCCGGGGAGACTGCCCGAGAGCTGACTGCGGCAGGCGTTGACGCGATTGACGTCGCTGGAAAAGGTGGGACGACTTGGTCCGGGATCGAGGCCTATCGCGCAGCAGCCGCGAACGCGCCGCGACAGCAACGAATCGGCACCCTGTTCCGAGAATGGGGCATCCCAACCGCTGCAAGCACGATCGAGTGTGTTGCCGAACACGACTGCGTAATTGCGAGTGGTGGTGTACGAACGGGATTGGACGTGGCAAAAGCGATTGCCCTGGGTGCCCACGCCGGCGGGTTGGCGAAACCGTTCCTGAAACCAGCTACAGACGGGCCAGACGCTGTCATCGAACGAGTCAAGGACCTGATCGCCGAGCTGCGGACAGCGATGTTCGTCACCGGCTCGGGGTCGATCGACGAGCTTCAGCAGGTGGAATACGTGTTGCACGGAGAGACGCGCGAGTACGTGGAACAACGAACCAGTAGCGAGTAATACCGAATTCTCCAGTCTCAGCAGGATAGATAGAACAACATCGGGAAAGAGAGAGCCGACTCCGATATCTGTCCAACCTGTACTGACCGCAGCGGGCACCGAAGCTATCATCCTCTAAGGATTTCAACAGAGCCGAGAATTTAACTCGAGTGGATATCAATCAATTAACTCCCACTGGTTAGTCATTCCTCCATAGACACGGTTTAAAACTCGTCGTCTCGAGAAAATACGGGCAAATAAAACAGGGTGGCGGAGGAGACGCAGTAGAACTGCACTCGGAGACCGGTCAACGTCTTCAATATCGATCCCGGCAGCGGCACGAATTGCTGCTCCCAGAACCTTGGGATTACGAGTTTCAAGAAAGTATCTCACAACTGTGGCGAAAATGTACTCCGTTTTCATCCTCTGATATAATCTATCAGGATAATTGCGTAATTGGCTTCTGTTAGCCAGCTCTGCGGCCAAGAATCCCGATTCAACGGCCTGTGAGATCCCCTTTCCGGTGAGTCGGTTTGCTATACCTGCAGCATCACCCACTCGTACGACTGAATGCTCCGGTAGATGGGTTCTGTCGGGATCAAGGCTTGGTCCCTCGGGAATGATTGCGACGTTCGTCCGTTCCTGCGACGGGACTGGCCACCCATTCCGCTCACAGGCTTCCCTCAATGCCTTCATATAATCATTAGGCCGGTCACTGACCGTCCAGCCGATACCAACGTTGGCTCGTTGCGATGTCTTCGGGAATGCCCACGAGTACCCTGTATAGTTCTCCAGAATTATCCGGCTGTTCGGGTACAACTCGGTGAAGTCCCCTTCGACATCACTGTTAAGCGCTACCATATATCCTGAATACTCGTTGGTTGTTCCGAGCGCTTTACTAGAGAGTGATGGCTGACCGGTTGCATCAACGACGAGATCATACTCATCGGTGAACTCGTGGAAATCTGTCCGTGTGATAGACTGGTTTTCGTGGATGTCAACACCCTTCTCTGAGAGTTGTTCTGCCCAGGACTGCTCAACGACATTTCGGTCCGTTATATATGTATCCGCAGCAGGAAAGGTGCCGGCTCCAGTGCGGTGGCGATCGGCGTCGATTCCGTCATACACCTCCACTTCCATCGCTGGCAGCGGGTTGAGAAAGCCGTTCTCTACAGTCGGTTCGAGTGGGATCTTCGATACCGCTGTCATCGCTTCTCCGCAATTAACGCCTTTGCTATCGTAGGACTGCCGCTCATATAGTTCGACGACGAATCCAGCGTCGTCGAATCCAGCAGCTGCTGCAAGCCCGGCCATCCCTCCACCTATTACCGCAATTTTGGACGTTCGAGTCATCGGTTTTTGCCAATCTTTGAGGCCATCGTTAAGCTCCCAACAGCATCCGAAGTGACCCACGAACGCCCATCGGGAGTCCGATCGCTCCGATGAAGAACGTCATAAGCCACCACCACGTGTGATTCATCTCCTCTTTCGCATCGGCGAGATACCACACGATGCCGACAGTCACGACGAGTTTCAGCACGAACGTCGATCCGGAGAATCCAGTCGCCTGGTACACGAGATTCGTCACGACCAGCTTTGGGGAGTAGCCGAGGAACGTCACACCGATGAGATTCTGCGCAGCGTCCCACAACTGGCCGAAAACGGCCAGCAGAATTAGCGGGTGTCGAAGGTGGGTGATATTGGCGAAACTCGTGCCCCAGTAGTAGAGTGCGGTTACGCCGAGCGCTATCCCCGTCGTCGCGACAGGAACCCATAGGCGGAGTGGGGTCGATGTCGAGAGGCCGTGCCAAACAGCCCACCAGACGGCCCCGACAGCCCACACCGACCCGACGAGCCCGACTGTTAGCGGGATAGATCCGATATTTTGGTCACGCAAGAGTGCACCGACACCGAGCGCGAGGATGGTGACAGCGGTGACGACGATGTAAATCGATGGCGTGATGAACCACACCGCGTAGTCCCCGAGCAGCCCGAGATCCTCGAGGGCGCGCATCGCCCCACCTGCGATGATGATCGGAGCGAACCCGTAGGCCAGTCGTGCGTCGAACGTGACGTCGAGTTGGTCGAGATACGCACGTAGTCCGGGGAGGCTGTATACGACTGCCGCGAGGTAGATTACCGTGTTCACCGCGTTGTAGCCCTGGACAGCACGAATCCCCTCGTGCGTGACTGGCTGACCGGCCGCATCGGCGACGACTGGTCCCCAGAGATACTGCCAGATGAACCGGTCGTAGACCAACGTCGGAAACACGAGGATGCCCCCACCGAGAAGGACGAGCGGGGCCAGCAGGTACAGCGCCCACCACTCGCGTGAGCCGGTCTCCGGAAGGACAGTCTCGACGCGGCGGGTGACAGTACTCACGACCCGTTCACCTCCAATCGCCACGTCGTGCTTTTCGAGCGCCCCCACTGTTCGAGTGAAACGATTGTGAGTTCGTCCTGGAGCTGGCTGAGGTACTGCGCGACTGCCTTGGGAGATCCGTCGAGGTCGCTGGCAATCTCGCGAGCCCGGAGGTATGTCGGTTCGCTACTGGCTGTCTCGACGAGGTACCTTCGAACCGTGTGCCGGGAAATATTCGACATTGATCTAGAGGTGACGGTTAGCGAAGAAATCCGAAGAGCTTGTAGTCGTGATCGGGGGTGTACCGCCGGAACAGGAGACTGTTCGTCAGCACCGACACCGACGAGAACGCCATTGCTGCTGCAGCGAGCACGGGCTGGAGGAGGCCGAGCGACGCTAACGGAATCATCGCCGTGTTGTAACCGAGCGCCCACACGAGGTTCTGTTTGATCTTCTGGAGTGTCGCGTCTGAGATTCGGATCGCCTTTACCACGTCGAGCGGGTCGTCTCGCATCAGCGTGACGTCTGCAGCTTCGATGGCGACGTCGGTGCCGGAGCCGATTGCTGTCCCGACGTGTGCGACCGCGAGTGCCGGAGCGTCGTTGACGCCGTCACCGACCATCATCGCCTGCCGGCCCTCGTCTTGAATACTGTCGACCGCGTTGGACTTGTCCTCAGGAAGGACTCCTGCGCGGACGTTCTTCGGGTCGATACCCACCTGTTTAGCGACCGCACGGGCAGTTCGCTCGTTGTCGCCCGTAATCATCATCACGTCAACTCCCCGCTCCTGGAGTGCTGTGACAGCCTGCTTGGAGCTTTCCTTCACTGTGTCGGCGTCGGCGACCACACCCACGAGCTCCCCCTCGTAGGCGACCAGCATCGCCGTCTTCCCCTCGTTCTCGAGGCGTTCCATCGTCTCCTCAGCGGGAGAGGGGTCGATCCCGTTGTCCCGCAGCAGCTTGCGGTTGCCGACCAGCACCTCGCTGTCACCAATGACTGCTTTGATCCCGTGGCCCGGAACGTTCTCGAAGTCGTCAGGCTCAGTCACGTCCAGGCCGCGTTCTTCGGCCCCTTCGACGATTGCACGGGCGAGCGGGTGTTCGCTGCCGCTTTCAGCTATCGCCGCCAGTCGAAGCACATCATCCTCTGAGAGGCGCTCACGGGTGCTGAGCTGTCCACCATCTGGGGTCGGCTCGCCACCGTCAGTCACCACATTTCCATCGCTATCAAAGACGACCACGTCGGTGAGTTCCATTTCACCCTCCGTGAGGGTGCCCGTCTTGTCGAAGACGACCGTGTCGACGTCTTTTGCGCGTTCGAGGATGTCACCGCCCTTGAACAGGACGCCGTTCTGGGCACCAATCGTCGTCCCGACCATCGTCGCTGCGGGCGTCGCCAGCCCCAGCGCACAGGGACAGGCGATGAGGATCGAGGACGCGAAGACAATTATCGCGAACTCGAAGACTGAAACGGTCCCACCGACCGGGGCCGGGCCGCCAGCAACCTGACCCCACAGCGGGAGCCAGTCGACGAAGCCAGCGAGAGCCTCGGGGAACAGGAACCAGACGACACCCCAGAGAAGGGCGTTCGCGATGACCGCAGGCACGAAGTACGCGGAGATGCGGTCGGCGAGATTCTGGATGTCGGGCTGGCGCGACTGGGCCTCCTTGACTGTCTGGACGATCTGTTGGAGGGCCGTGTCTTCTCCAACCTTCGTCGCCTCCACGACAAGGACGCCGTTCTCGTTAATCGTCGAGCCGACGACCTCATCGCCCTCCTCTTTCTCGACAGGCACAGATTCGCCAGTGACCATTGACTCGTCGACGGCAGACTGACCGTCGACAACGACACCGTCTGTGGGAATCTTCTCACCTGGACGAATTTTCATCCGGTCACCAGTTGTGACCTCTTCAAGCGGAACTTCTTCTTCACTGCCGTCCTCGCGGACAATGGTCGCCGTTTCGGCTTCCATTTCGAGGAGCTTTCGGAGGGCCTCACCCGCTTGGCCCTTCGACCGAGCTTCGAGATAGTTACCCAACGTGATGAACACGAGGATGAGGGCTGCCGTGTCGAAATAAAGTCCACCTGCAATGAGTTCAGCAAGGACTGCCACAGAGTATAGATAGGCCGTTGTTGAACCGATCGCAATCAGCACGTCCATATTGGCGCGGCCGTTCTTCACGATCGCCTTGTACGAGTTCTTATAGAACGGCCAGCCGAGGATCGCCTGTACCGGCGTGGCGAGGAGGAACTCAACCCAGCCAAGTTCCACACCGAAGACGGCTTCAGGGACGATCGCGCCACCGAGCAGATAATTGTCGATGAGGAAGAAGAGCAACGGTGCCGATAACACTGCCCCAAAGAGGGTCAACCTGAGTTGTTTCCGAGTTTCGGCTTGACGGGCGGCATCTCGTGCGTCCTGGCCCGACTCTTCGTCGGCACCATCTTCGCGGACGGGCGAGTAGCCAGCCTCCTCGATAGCATCGTACAGCGCACCAATAGATACTTCCGCAGGATTGTAGGTGACCTGTGCTTCGTCGGTTGCGTAATTGACCTCCGCATTAACGACGCCCGGAATATTTTCAAGAGCGGTTTGGTTGGTCTCGGCGCAGTTGGCACAGGTCATATCGGAGATGGCAATCGTTACCGTCTCAGAGACTGCGCCGTACCCGGCCTCGTCGATCGCGTCGTAGATTTCTTTGAGCGATACCTCTTCAGGGTCGTAGGTGACGGAACCCTCGTCGGTGGCGAAGTTCGCATCCGCCTCCGATACCCCGTCGAGCGATTCGAGAGTGTCCTGGATCGTCGCCGAACAGTTGGCGCAGGACATTCCCGTGATATCAAGATGGATTGTTTGGCTTGTCATGCTTGTTCTACTATACGGGGTCTAGGTTTAGGCGATTTACTGCTTCGAGAGGCGGGGTTTCGACTGCAGGAAAATTTGGATTCCAAAGACAGCGTTACGCTCCCTCTTCGAGTCGCTGATACCGATCGTCGAACCGTGTGAGACAGGACGGACAACAGAAGTGATAGATCTCTCCGTCGATTCTCGTCGTTTCACCTTGATTATCAACGGTATTGTTACATTCAGCACAGGTGAGTGCAAATTCGACGCCATCAACGGACGGCGTCCATTCAAGCTCGTCAATTAGTGTGACGGTGTAATCTGCTACATCGATCTCGTTAAAGAGTCCATCTACCCACTGACGTACGTTCTGGGCTTCAACACGGGCATAGAACCAAAGATCTCCTTCGGAGGTCGTGAAGACGTGTTCAACGCCATCTGACTCTCGAGCCCGCTCGCGGGCGGCCTCCAACGACGCTGAGCCGATTTCGGCCTGAATAAATACCGGTACACCAGCTCGGAGATGAGCCCGGTTGACGTCAATCGTGAAGTTGTTAATGATGCCAGCTTCCTGTAATCGCTTTACCCGGTCAGAAACGGCTGGCCCCGACAAGTCGACCTCCTCGCCAATATCGCTGAACGGGCGGCGGGCGTCATCAGCGAGTAACGAGAGGATTTCTAAGTCGGTTTCATCCAAATTGCGCATACGACCGCTTCGTCTCGCAGGATACATTATTGTTGCCCACAACACACCTTCGAAATCGGTGATCTAGGGCTGCGACAACATTGGATTCTAAGCAGAAAACCACATAGAATACTCGCCCCTATCTACGAATGGATATGACTCAGACAATCACCGTCGAAGGAATGACCTGTGAACATTGCGAGCAGACCGTCGAAGAGGCACTCGAAGAAGTTGAGGGGGTTACGTCCGCTACTGCGGATCGTGACTCAGAATCCGCGACGGTCGAGGGGTCCGCTGAACGGGATGAGCTTGTGACTGTGGTCGAAGACGCTGGATACGATGCCTCTGCGTAACAAATCCCGATTCTCGTCGAATCGGATTCGGAGAGGGATTGATACGACTGCCAATCCCAGGTGTAGATACTATGACTGATACACTTCCGTTCGATGCCGTCCGCGAGCTCGACGTCGACGGGACGACGTACAAGATGGCCGATCTTCGAGCACTCGAAGAGCAGGGGCTCTGTGACCTCGACACGCTCCCTGTGAGCATCCGTATTCTGCTTGAGTCGGTGCTCCGGAACGCCGACGGCGAAACTGTTACTGCAGCGGATGTCAAGAATGCTGCTGGCTGGAAGCCAGACGTACCGGACGCAGAGGTTCCGTTCTCTCCATCACGAGTCGTCCTACAGGATCTCACTGGCGTGCCCGCAGTTGTCGACCTGGCGGCCCTTCGATCCGAAGTCGACCGCAAAGATCGGGACCCGACCCTGGTCGAACCAGAGATCCCTATTGATCTCGTAATCGACCACAGCGTCCAAGTCGACTACTTCGACTCCGAGGACGCCTACGAGAAGAACGTCGAACTGGAGTACGAGCGCAACGCCGAACGGTATCGCGCGATCAAGTGGGCGCAGAACGCCTTCGAGAACTTCAACGTCGTCCCGCCGGGGACCGGCATCGTCCACCAGGTGAATCTCGAGCATCTGGGCCGGGTCGTCCACGCCCGCGAGCGAGACGGTGAGAAATGGCTCCTGCCGGACACACTCGTCGGCACGGACAGCCACACCCCAATGATCGGTGGCATCGGTGTGGTCGGCTGGGGCGTCGGCGGCATTGAAGCGGAAGCGGCAATGCTCGGTCAGCCGGTCACGATGAAACTTCCCGAGGTCGTCGGCGTCCGCCTCGAAGGCGAATTACCCGAGGGCGCGACGGCGACGGATCTCGTGCTCCACATCACCGAACGGCTCCGCGAGGTCGGCGTCGTCGACCGGTTCGTCGAGTTCTTCGGTCCTGGTGTGGAGAATCTCACAGTCCCCGACCGGGCCACGATCGCCAATATGGCGCCCGAACAGGGCTCGACGATCAGTATGTTCCCGGTCGACGAGCAGACGCTCGAGTATCTCGAACTCACCGGGCGTGACCCCGCCCACATCGACCTTGTTCGCGAGTACCTCGAAGCGCAAGGGCTATTCGGAGAACAGGAACCGGAATACACCGAGGTCGTCGAGTTCGATCTTTCGACTGTTGAGCCGAGTCTCGCCGGACACAAGCGGCCACAGGACCGGATTCCGATGGGGGACGTGAAACAGAGCTTCCGGGGACTTCTCCACGGGGAGTTCGAAGACGACCTCGATGATGTCGACGAAGACGCCCTACAGCGGTGGCTCGGCGAAGGTGGTGCAGCTGGTGCGGAGACCGACGGCGGTGTTCAGGTCGAACCCGAATCGGAACTGCACCCGTTAACCAAACGCGTCGAGGTCGACCTCGACGGTGAGACAGTGGAAATTGGACACGGAGACGTCCTCGTCAGCGCCATCACGAGCTGTACGAACACTTCGAACCCGTCGGTGATGATCGCTGCTGGTCTGCTTGCCCAGAACGCCGTCGAGAAAGGTTTAGATGTCCCGCCGTACGTCAAGACGAGTCTCGCACCCGGCAGTCGTGTCGTCACGCAGTACCTCGAGGAATCGGGCCTGCTTCCGTATCTCGAAGAGCTCGGGTACGCGGTCGTCGGCTACGGCTGTACCACTTGTATCGGGAACGCCGGACCACTTCCTGATCCCATCGAGCAAGCGATCGACGACCACGACCTCTGGACGACGAGCGTTCTCTCCGGGAATCGGAACTTCGAGGCGCGTATTCACCCGAAGATCCGCGCGAACTACCTCGCGAGCCCGCCGCTCGTCGTCGCCTACGGCCTCGCAGGGCGGATGGACGTCGACCTCGAGAACGAGCCGCTAGGCACCGACGAGGAGGGGGAATCGGTGTATCTGGCGGACATCTGGCCCGACGCAGCGGACGTGCAGGCAGCAATCCACGAGAACGTCTCTCCTGAGATGTTCGAGGAGAAGTATGCCTCTGTGTTCGAGGGTGACGAGCGGTGGGCTGCTCTCGACGCGCCCACTGGTGACGTCTACGAGTGGGACGACGACTCGACATACATCCGAGAGCCGCCGTTCTTCCAGGACTTCCCCCTCGAAAAACCCGGCGTCGCCGATATTGAGGATGCACGCTGCCTGCTGACACTCGGCGATACCGTTACGACCGACCACATCAGCCCTGCTGGCCCCTTCGGATCTGACCTCCCTGCCGGCCAGTGGCTGCTCGATCACGGCGTTGAGCCGCACGAGTTCAACACCTACGGCGCGCGCCGGGGCAACCACGAGGTGATGATGCGGGGAACGTTCGCCAACGTCCGCATCGAGAACGAGATGCTCGACGATGTCGAGGGTGGCTATACGATCCACCACCCAACCGACGAGCAGACGACCGTGTTCGAAGCCAGCCAGCGCTACCGCGAGGAGGGAGTCCCGCTCGTCGTGATGGCGGGCGAAGAGTTCGGTACCGGCTCCAGCCGGGACTGGGCGGCGAAAGGAACGGACCTACTCGGTGTTCGCGCAACCATCGCCGAGAGTTACGAGCGCATCTACCGCGACAACCTCGTCGGCATGGGTGTGCTCCCCCTGCAGTTTGATGATGGCGACTCGTGGGAATCTCTCGGTCTGGATGGGTCGGAAATCTTCACGATCCACGGCCTCGATGACGGGCTCGACGTGATGGACGAACTGACCGTTATCGCCGAGCGTGCGGACGGGTCGACTGTCGAGTTCCCGGTCACAGCACAGGTCGGCACGCCGGCCGCCGTGACCTATATCGAACACGGCGGCATCCTCCACTACGTCCTTAGACGGCTCCTCACGCAATAATCTCTCTCAACTGACTCTATTTCTGGAATCATGAGCAACACGAATAACATCGAGTCAGCAAATTAGCGTTTCAATCGTGCGTAGACTCTGTTCGGATGATGCCCGCCACGTTATCCATCTGAGCTGAAACGTGTGCACTCTCACCAGCAACATGCGTAATTAAATCGTCCAGAGTGATCATCCCGATAACGCTCCCGTCTTCAACAACCGGGACGTGTCGAGCACCCGCTTCGTTCATTTGTCTCAGGACTTTTGGAATCTCAGCATCTGCTGGCACAGTAAGTGGGTCACGCGTCATCACGTCAGCAGCTCGTACGTCGTCTCCACTCGTCTCGGCTGTGAGCACACTTAACTCGCTTTCCTCGGTGAGCAGGTTAGCAATCAGGTCTCGATCGGTGATGATACCAGAGATCTGATCGGATTCTTCGACGACCACGTACCTGGCACACCGCGATTGGGAGATCATCGTGTGAGCGATCTCGGCAACCGTGGCGTCAGGCGTGACACGGGCGACCGACTCATCAGCAATACGACCAATGTCCATCCGGAGGTCAGTTGGTCTGGTACCCATGCTAATCAGTACGACTCATAACAGGAAATAGCTTAGCATCAGCTGGTCGTCATAGAAATCCTCCACTCTTCAACCCTGAGAGACGACAATCTCCAAACTTTGTGAAGTTACAAAAAGTGTTACCAGCTACGCCACTATCCAAGAGCACTGGTTTTTATAATCTAGTCTCAATAAGTCAAGAGAAATGTACGATACGGTTTTGCTCTCAACTGACGGGACAGTTGCTTCTGAGGAGGCTGAATCCCATGCTATCGCGCTAGCAGAGGCCCATTCTGCCGAGCTTCATGTTCTGTATGTAGTCGATGAGGACGTCGTAACAGCATACAGCGGTGACGAGTACGTTGATGAAGCCGAGGGCCCAGAACATGGCCTCGAAGAACTTGGAACGGAAACAATCGCAGACATCCAATATAAAGCGAAGGAGGTCGGTGTCAATGTTGTCAAAGCAATTGAGCACGGCCGACCGGCTGAGACGATTGTACGGTATGCTGATGTCGAAGATGTGGATCTACTTGTACTTGGAACGAAACACCGGACGGAAGAATACCGGGCCTTGCTCGGAAGCGTGACCGACCGCGTCCTTCGATTGACGACCCGCCCAGCGACCGTCGTGAAGACGGAAGTCGACGAATAGGGGAAGAACAGTCAGTAACGGCCACCGTCAGGCGTGAGTCGGGCGCGCCGGCGTTCGAACTCCTCGTCGTCGATTTCGCCGCGAGCGTACCGTTCCTGGAGGACAGCGAGTGCGCTATCCTCGGTGGGGCCGTCCGATGGCGACCGCGTTGTCAGCCAGTAGACGATGTAGACGGGAAGGGCGATCAGAAGTGCCATCCACAGCAAACCGATCAACATCATCCCCCAGCTCCATATTCCCCACCCGGCCATGTGACCATCATTCCACATCCCGTCATGCCAGTCCCACATCACTGTATCTGGAACAGCAGCGTGCGTCAGAGTCATTCCAATGATGACGGCTAGCGTCAGTGCTCCGATGACGATGAGTCCCAGAGAACGAATCCCGCGTGCTTGAATTGGATTTTGCATTATTGTACTCCTGAAGAGAGTTCGGCGTGGTTAGCCGAGGATGTATTCGAGGGCGGGGTAGCGCTCGACGAGCGCTTCGCCGCCGATCTCGTACTGTTCGATGTACTGGTCGAGGCCCAGGATGCGGCCCGCAGCGAACGCGGCGACCGCGAGGAACACGAGCATGTACGCGAAGTCCCCGTTGATGAACCCGTGGCCCATGTCCCAGTTGCCGAAGTAGAACATGAGCATCATGAGCGCGCCGAAGAACGCCGCGAGGCGAACGAACGCGCCGACGAGCAGGCCGAGGCCGATGAACAGCTCGCCCCACGGGACGGCGATGTTCGCGAACTCGACGAACCACGGCGTACTACCCATCCACGCGAACAGGCCCGCGAGCGGATTCCCGTTCGTCGCCGCGACGTTCGACAGGTAACCGCCCGCGGCGAACTCGCCGGTGATCTTCGTGAACCCGGAGTACGCGAACGCGTAGCCCATCATGAGACGGAGCGCGAGCACGAACCACGCACTGAGACTGTGAACTTTCCCGCCGACGGTCAGACCGCCGACTCTGCTCTCGAGCTGATTCATGCCGGAGTCGAGTGTGGACATAGTTATTGCACCTTCAACTATCAGTACGGAGGCAGAGACGATATAACGGCGAGCCGGCGTTCTGAGTCAGAAAATCGGCGGGCTATATTACGCTCCTGTCGCGAGTAGAGACGTGTGACCGAGGAGTCCGACCCGTCGGAAATCTTCGCTACACTCGACGACGAGTACGCTCGCGACATCCTCGTGGCGACGAAGACCGACCGACTGTCTGCGAAGGAACTCAGCGATGAATGTGACATGTCACGCCCGACCGTCTCGCGCCGTGTCACCCGCCTCGTCGAGCAGGGCCTCCTCGAAGAGTATACGCACGTCGACCCCGGAGGACGGCACTACAGCGAGTACGAGGCTCGTCTCGAACGTATTGAAGTCCTCCTCCAGGCAGAGGGCTTCGATGTCCAGATCGACATCCAGCCTGACCCCGCCGACCGGATTACGACCATCTTCGAGGAAATGCGGGGAGACTGAATCATGGACCACACGCTATTCGTCATCGGCAAACTGTTCACGACCGCGTTAGCACTGGTCATCGCATATCAGGCCTATCGCGGGTACCAACGACATCACACGCAGTTACTCCTGTACGTCGCCGCCGGCTTCGCATTGGTCGGGCTTGGCGGCCTCCTTGAAGGCGTCCTCTTCGAACTCCTCCAGGTGTCGATCTTCGAAGCAGGATTCGTCGCAGCACTCGTCACCGCAGCCGGGATGCTGTCTATCCTCTACGCCCTGTATGCCCCGAATCCATAAGGATTCAGGACGCCCATTCGACAAGCGGCCTCTGCGCGTCGTGCCCGGTTCGAAGCCGCTACTGTTCGGACTCCCCTCGTTCTCGATAGTGTAGCGTCGCAGTGGGAGTTATATCCATATCGGTCGTACCATATCGTATGATTCGAACACTCGTCGGTGTCCTCGGCGCTATCTCAGCGCTGTTCCCGGACGAAATCGTCGAGCTCTTCGAGAAACTCGCCATTTCGAATCCAGACGAGGGAACAGTGAGAGGGTGGATACGTCCAGCAGTCCGGTCGGAGGGTGTTCTGATAGCTGCGCTTTCACTCTTTAACGGGCGAGCATACGCATTGCTGATGAATCTTACCGGCGTGTTCGGTGCGATAGTCCTCTTATTTCCCGACCTGTATCAGAGATTTGCCACCGCGTTCCTGTACGAGCGTCCAGAGTCGATAGAATGGAACGAGCGATTCCGCTTGGGCATTCGGGCTATCGGCGCACTCTATGTCTTTTTAGCGGCGAAGACGTACAGAGAGCGTCACAACGATACTTGAGCCACCTCGCTATTGACACCTGGCGCATCCGATGTCTAGTTCGTTACGGCCGCAGGTATCACTTTGAATCTAAAGTTTGAGCCCCACGATATCAGTATGATCGAAGGGGAAATCCGCTAAAGAGAGGAGGCCGTGTGTATCCCTGTATGACGACGACGATCATCGTGGAAGGCATGACGTGCGGTCACTGTGAGCAGACGGTCGAAGAGGCCCTCGAAGAGGTATCCGGCGTGACTGACGTGACCGTCGACAGGGAGAGCGAACAGGCGAGCGTCGATGGTGAGGCAAATGTCACAGCTCTCGTGGAGGCCGTCGAAGACGCCGGGTACACCGCTTACGCCTGAGAATCGCGCGGACCACTCCGAGACAACGGCCAACCGTTGTCTTTGAAGCTTCGCTACGCTGGTCCTGCTGTACAGTTTCAGTGGGGAAGATTCAGGGGGCCAGCGGATCCACCTCTACAGAGAATATGGGCTATGGACGACCACAAAGATACAAATGAGAATCCCCCTGGAGGGGAACACCAGCAGGACGACAGCAGTCACCAGCACGAACACGGCGAGCAGGATGAATCGGACGCCGAGTCGGACGAGCAGCGGGTAGAACAGGAGCTACTGGAAGAAGAGGCACACCCTGCTGCGGAGAGTGAGACGGTGCTCGACGAGCAGCACGAGCACGCTGGACACGAGGGCGAAGGACACGACCACGGTTCCCATGAGGGCCACGGTGAGGGGCATGGCGGGATGCACGAGGGCCACGAGCAGATGTTCCGCCGGCGCTTCTTCGTCTCGACGCTCCTGTCGATCCCAGTCCTGCTATACAGCGAAATGCTGCAGGAGTGGCTCGGGTTCTCCGTCCCCGCGTTCCCGGGCAGCGAGTGGATCAACCCCGTCTTCGCGGTCATCGTCTTCGCGTACGGTGGGATGCCGTTCCTCCAGATGGCGGTGCCGGAGCTGAAAGACCGGTCGCCGGGGATGATGACGTTGATCTCGATGGCGATCACCGTCGCGTTCGTCTACAGTCTCGCGAGCGTGGTCTTCCCGACGCAGTCTGCGTTTTTCTGGGAACTCGTCACGCTGATCGACATCATGCTGCTGGGCCACTGGGTCGAGATGCGGTCGGTCCGGCGGGCCTCCAGCGCGGTCGACGAACTGGCGAAACTGATGCCAGACACCGCCGAGCGTATTACCGACGACGGAGAAACCGAGGAGGTTCCCGTCAGGGAGCTCTCGGAAGGCGATCTCGTGCTCGTCCGGCCGGGCGCAAGTGTCCCTGCTGACGGCACCGTCGAGGAAGGTGATTCGGACGTCAACGAGTCGATGATCACTGGCGAGTCCAAGCCCGTCTCGAAGGAGCCTGGCGACGAGGTCATCGGCGGCACCATCAACGGCGATGGTAGTCTCCGCGTCCGTGTTGGCGCGACGGGCGAGGAGACGACGCTGGCGGGCATCATGCGTCTCGTCGAGGAAGCCCAGCAGAGCAAGTCCAAGACGCAGGTACTGGCCGACCGGGCGGCAGGCTGGCTGTTCTACGTCGCGCTCGGGGCGGCAGTCGTGACGGCGATTGCGTGGACCGTCGCGGTCTCGTTCGACGCGACCGTCATCGAGCGAGTCGTGACGGTGCTCGTCATCGCCTGCCCACACGCCCTCGGACTCGCCATCCCGTTGGTCGTCGCGATCAACACGTCGCTCGCCGCTCGCAACGGGATGCTCGTTCGCGACCGCATCGCGATGGAAGACGCACGGAATCTGGACGCGATCATCTTCGACAAGACAGGGACGCTTACCGAGGGCGAACACGGCGTCGTGGATATGGCGACCGTCAACGGCGTCGACGAGGACGACGCGCTCGGGCTGGCGGCAGCCGTCGAGAGTGACTCCGAACACATGATCGCGCGAGCGATTCGCGAGGCCGCCGACGAGCGAGACCTAACTACTCCCGACGCGACCGCCTTCGAGGCGATCAAAGGGCGAGGGGTTCGCGCAAACGTCGATGGAAACGAGGTGTACGTCGGTGGGCCGAACCTGTTGACCCAGCTCGATAGCGAGATCCCCGCCCATCTCCAGCGCTTCGCTGACGAGGCGGGACAGAACGCTCAAACGGTGGTGTATCTCGTTCGTGACAGTGAGTTGATCGCCGCGTTCGCGATGGCCGACGTAATCCGTGAAGAGAGTTTCCGCGTCGTCGACGCCCTCCACGATCTGGGAATCGAAGTGGCGATGCTGACTGGCGACTCCCAGGACGTCGCCAACGCTGTCGCTGACGAACTGGGCATCGACACGGTGTTCGCCGAGGTCCTCCCCGAAGACAAAGACGAGAAAGTCCAGGAACTCCAAGACCAGGGGAAGCTCGTGGGGATGGTTGGTGACGGTGTAAACGATGCGCCGGCGCTGACGCGAGCCGACGTCGGGATCGCCATCGAGAGCGGCACCGACGTCGCCGTCCAGTCGGCGGATGTCATTCTCGTGCAGAACAACCCGATGGATGTAGTGCGACTCGTGAAACTCAGTAAGGCGAGCTACCGGAAGATGCAGGAGAACATCGTGTGGGCCGCCGGATACAACGTCTTCGCACTTCCGCTTGCAGCAGGCGTCTTGGCACCGATCGGGATTCTGCTCTCCCCCGCTGTGGGTGCGCTCCTGATGTCGTTGAGCACGGTCATCGTCGCCATCAACGCACAGCTGCTCCGCCGCGTGGACCTGTCCATCCCCGAGCTTCCAAGCGGGACACCAGCGACTGACGCACAACCTGCAGACTGAAACGCTCCCGATCGCTTCGGAGCTTCTTTCAATTGAATTCGGTTGCTGGACAGCAGATGGCGACCTGCGTAATTTCGGTGGGTATCGCAATGCGGTCACCGGTTCCACAGTTTTCCCGAAGGGTGTATAGTTCGGTATACACAAACGCTTCCTCTGATGGGCGACACTGCTGCGTCAGCACTAGGTTTATACCGTTAGACGGACTTTATTCCGATATGAGCCTCGAAGAGACGGTTGACTACCTCGCCGAGGAACTCGACCTCGAGCGAAGTGAACACGTCCGTGAGGTTGGTCAGTCGGTCGCCGAGCTTCGCGACTGATCAAAACATTTCTCTGAAGTCTCGTTCGACCAGTCCGTTCTCCAGATACGTGATGAACTCTTGTTTCGTTGGTCCTTGACGGTCAAGTAGATCGTCCCGTCCTGCTCGTTCGAGAACTGCCTGCGCGAAGTCCGTACAGTGAGATTCGTGCTGCCCAGCATACTCTGTGAGGGCTTCTCGCCAGTGCATATCCAGCTCGAACTCGGCTAATCGGATTTGGATCCCGTCTTTCCGTTCGACGAGGTCGACGTCCAGCTCTTCGAGTTGCTTGAAACGGAGGTTGTTCCGGCGGACCGTGATGAGCCGCTTGGAATCGACGATATAGGGATCGACCCACTCTCGCCAGGAATCGTCGTCGACGTGCGTTCGTGGCATCTCAAAATCTGGGTCCACACTCTCAATACAGAACTGCAGCATCGCGATGCCAGTTCGATGATTCGCATTCGGGAGGGAATGTCGGAGGATCAAATTCGACATCACTTCGCCGGCGACTTCAGGAACTGATGCTCCCCACGTGACGTGGTCGAGTGCCTGTTGTATCTTCTGCGGTTCGAACTCCTTGTAGAGCCGGAACTCATCCGCGTCCCGAACATCGACAGCGGCCTCAAGCAATTCCACCAGTCGGAATGCGACAACTTGCCCAGCACGAGGGAGGTCACGAATACGGTCACTCAGTCACTCCCTGTCGAAGTCAATATCTTGGGCAGATTCGATCTCTGTATCGCCCTCATAGAGTACATAGACCAATGTTTCAAACGGGTAACCAATCAGCTTGGTCGACTCGTCAGACTGCTCTCGTCGAGACCGGATATCTGCTAGTGATGCCGAGCTATATCTGAGTGAGAAATTTTCGGCTTGTGGATGATGATAGAAGACGAGCCGGTCCATTTCACTCTACCTTTGTGAGGAATCGGTAAAGCAGTCTTGCTTCTTCTACCCTAATCTACTGACTCGGCTCTACGATGTCGTGGCTGCTTGCTCATCCTCAAGATACTGGTCTTCCCACTCTCGTCGCGCCTCGATCTCCCGTAATCCACGTTTCGTGACCGTATACACGTTCGTCCGTTTGTCGAGTTCGCCTTTCTCTAGGAGCCCTTTGTCGACGAGGTCATCCAGATTTGGATAGAGCCGCCCATGATTGATCTCTTGTTCGTAGTAGTCGTCGAGTTCGTCCTTGACTGCGAGCCCGTGTGGCTCTTCGAGCCCCGTAATCACGTACAAGATATCTCGCTGGAATCCGGTTAAATCGTGCATCCGTCTGTTTCCCTACTTTTGACGGGGTGATTAAGTGCTCTCTGGTATCCTGAGTGCGTCTCGGCAGCACTATGGCCGAAATCCCGGCGAGAAACTTCGAACCTTTATATGGTGGACAAGAGAATCCTGTGATGGAATGTCTGACCTGATTGTCAAAGCAGCTGTGAAGGATGCACTGTCGGATCACAACGTCTCGGCCGATTTCTACGACGCCCTCAACGAAGAGGCCGCCGAACTCCTCGACGACGCTGCCGAGCGTGCCGAAGCGAACGATCGGAAGACGGTCCAGCCCCGCGACCTGTAGTCCGGGGTACCACAGTCGACCTCATCACTCGAACGTAGCTTTTTGAAGTTGCTCTTCAGTATTAGAAGACGCACATGGCGGAAGCACCGGATACTGAACGGCAGGCGGTCAACCCCGATTCGAGAGCGGTCCTCAGCGTTTCACAGCTGAACGACCGAATCGCGTCTGTCGTCGAGGAGACGCCTGCCCTCCACGGTGTCCGCTGTATCGGAGAAGTCACAGACCTCCACCAGAACAGTACGGCACTCTATTTCACGCTCACCGACGGTAACGCCGAGCTCCCCTGTATGCTCTGGGCGAACCGTTACCGCAACATGGACGTCGACCTCGGGGACGGGACCGAGGTCATCCTCGAAGGCGACATCGACTACTGGGTCGAAGGCGGGAAAATCGACCTCAAGCCGTGGGAGGTGATCGTCGTCGGCGACGGCGATCAAGCAGCTGCCGTCGAGCGACTGCGAAGCGAACTCGAAGAGCGTGGGTGGTTTGACGACGAGCAGAAACAGCGCCCGCCGGCGTTCCCAGAGCGGGTTGGGGTCGTAACCTCCCTCCGTGGCGATGCCCGCTATGACATCCAGAACGCGATCCACGAACAGGACCCTACCGTCGACATCCTGGTGAAGGACGCCACCGTCCAAGGGTCTGAGGCGCCCACGTCCATCGCGAACGGCCTCCACCATCTGGACCGCTCCGAGGAGGTCGACTCGATCATCGTCGGCCGTGGCGGCGGGAGTGATTCGAACCTCCAGGCGTTCAACACCGAGCGGGTCGCGGAAGCTATCTTCACCGCGAACACCCCGACCGTCACGGCGATCGGGCATACTGACGACCGGTTAATCGCCGATCAAGTCGCGGATGTGGCGACGATCACGCCGACGGCCGCTGGCGAGTATATCGTGAATTCCAGCGAGGAGTTCTTCGCGGGCGAGGTCAAGCCGTTGGCCCAGCAACTCGACGCCGCGTACGAAACCTTCCAGCAGGAGCACGAACACGAACAGGAACTCGCCGAAGCAGTCGACGAGGCGGCCGCATCCGAGGGGCTCCCGCCGGTCTACTACAAGGCCGCAATCGCTGTGCTGCTGTTGCTGTTGTTGGCCATCACTGGGCTTTGGTTGGGGGTGATCTAAACGTGGCAAACGACCAAGAGATCCACGACCGGCTGGCCCGTGTCGAAGAAATCATTAAACAGCTCGATGCGGACGAGTGTGACCTCGATGAAGGAACAAGGCTCCACGAGGAAGGTCAGGAACTCTTGGCCGAGGTGCGAGAAATCCTCGACAACGGGCGTGGAGAGGTCGTGGAACTCGAGTAGAGCGCGATTTCAGTCTTAACCAACAGTCAACGGAATCTAACCCCATTGTTGGTTAACGGTGCCTTTGCGAGGTGAACGAACTCTCCGGTTATAATTTACTTTAGATTTTTGCGCCAGTTGGTGGCCAGAAAGCATATACCGATCTTCTAGCTATCGCACCACCATGGACCGGGGCTCAACCGGTGCATACCCACCCCGCACATATGATCACACGGGCAGTCACCATCGAAGACATCGATGATCTGTACCTGACGTGGAACAGCCATATCAACGGTTCCGCCCTCTATCGCCGCGCCCTCCGAGATGAGATGGAGCTTCGCGACGTCGACCCCGACGAGCTTCGAGATCTCTTCGAACGGGCCCGCGAACAGGGCTACACGAAAGACGAGATCGTCGACGAGACCAACCGCTACGCTGATCTGAAAGCACTCGTCGACGACGCAGAGGAGTAACCCGCTATGTCACAGGACAATACGCCCTCCGAGACGGCTTCGAATCGCCCCGACAGCCAGTCCACGGCATCGAGTAGGCTTCCCAGGCAAGCTGTGTTCATCGTCGTCGTCCTGAGCCTGTTCGCTGTGGAACCCGCCGCCGCACAGACGAACGCTGTCTGTAGCGCAGACAACCTTCCCAGCATGATCGAGGGCTTCTTCCAGCTTACCACGGCGCTGGGCATTGTCGGCCTCGCAGTCGTGTGGCAGGCTGACTCCCTTATCGAGATGTTCACGATTACGCCCGAGCAGAAGAAGGGCCTCAAGCGCCACAAACGGTCGGCGATGAAGTCCGCGGTCGTCCTCGTCGCCCTCGGGCCACTCTACACCGTCGCTGGGTCGATGATGAACCTCCCGCTGGCGCAGTGCGTCGACCTCGCCCCCTGGTAGGTGACTACCACCCCCGTCGCGAGCCCCCATGACACAACGAGAGCTCTCCGTGCTAATGGCCGCCCTGTTCGTGACGAGTTTAGTCACGGGTCTCGTCACTGCAAGCCCGCCACGGCCAGGCACGGAGGGGAATGGGCTCACTGAGAATGAATCAGCGACGCTGTGGTCTCGCGACGCGGACAACTACATCACCCAGGAGGAGTACCAGCAGCGCTACGGCGAGAGCCGGACCGCGATGCACCAACTCGCAAACGGGACGGACATCACGTTCACGCGCCCGCCGGCGACAGCTGCAACGTGGACGCGAAACGATTTCGCTGATCTCGAACCCGGTGGGTCGGATACGTCTGTGCATCCGCGCCACGCGTCGCTCGAAGACGGGGTGTTCATCGAGGACGCCCACGCCACGGTGTTCGCAGTGCAGCCGTCGACGCGAGGTCACTTGGAGTCGGGTGACACGCCGCTCTATATCGCGCCGAACGGCACGATGCGGGGGTTCGTCGACTATCGCGTTCGCGTCCCGAACGGGAGCTCTTCGGGGAACACGACGATCGAGTGGTCGCTCGCGAGCAACGAGGTTGAGGAGGTTCGATTGCAGAAGGACGGCGAAACCATCGTCGAGCGCGACGGCTCGCACACGCCGGCCCTCGACTACCAGATCGAGGATGACTGGAGTGCAAACCTCACGCTTGAAGCCGAGATCAGCGTCCGGTTGAAGAAGACCACGCGAATCGACCGAGGCGACGAGACTGATGTCGAGGTCACGTACCGAACCGAATCGCTCAACGTCTCGGATTCGATCGCCGTCGAGATCTACGACCTCTCGGCGTACCCCTACTACGCCGAGTATCCCAATGGTGACGCCGGTGTGGCCATTTTCCAGTCCAGACCGTGGCAGGGGTACACGCTGACGGAGAATGGAAGCGCACGAGTGCGTGGCGTCTGGCGGTTCTACACCGCTCGGAACACCAACTGGGATACACTCGTCAGGTCGAACCGAACCGACAGCGCCACCGTCGAGTCGGATGCGATTCCGGTCTATATTCACGCGTACCCGTCGCGAATCGGCCCGCGTGCTGAACCAGTTCGCGATGGCCCAGAGATTATCGACACCTGGGGCACTGACCGACCGTCTCCGGACGGAACGCTCGGTGAGAACATCAACATCGACATCGTCAACCAGTCGTACACGACGACGTACGGTGTTGCGGTTCGCGCGGAGAACGTCGACCGCGACGCGCTCCAGGTGGCGGGGATCGTACGGGGCGTGAACGCCTCGATTGTGGCACCTGACGCTAGCTCAGAGCGGCAGCTCCGGCGCAGTAATCTGACGGTTGAGGTGCTCCAGCAGAACGAAAGTCAGGCCACACTCCGCATCGAACTCCGAGACAACGAGACCGGCGCACCGATCGTGCTCAGCGATCCCGACCGACGATATCCAATTGGCGGGAACACTCGCAACGGCTACATCACCATCGCGGAGCAACGCGTCGAGACCAACGCCTCCGGGGTGGCGATTGTGACGATCGACGAGCCGGGTATCTACACGGCACGGTACCATCCGGGTTCGTGGCTCGGGCACAACCCCGCATATGTGAGTGCGACGGCTACTGCTCGCTGGCATCCGCTCGGCACCATCGACGGTTGGTTCGCATTTATTTTCGAGGTCGGCTGGCAGCTCATCCCGTTTCTTGTGATGTTCTACGCAGGCAAGCGGCTCCTCCGAATGCTCGGTCCAGAAGACATCTTCCAACGGAACCCATAGTCCATGACTAGAAACCACCCACACATCAGTCGGCGAACCGCCCTCCGAACAGTCGCAGGTGCTGCGCTCGTAAGCGTCGCTGGCTGTCTGAACGACAATGGCGGTTCTGGGACGCCTGGTGATGGAACGACCTCTCCAGATGGCAACGGCCCACTCACGCGCATCGCTGTCGAGGAGACAACACTCGTCGTCGAACTCTCCGAAGAGGCCGACGTCGACCAAGTCAACCTCATCCAACCGAACGGCGAGTTATTCGGGAAGCGTGACGTAGCCGCAGGTGCTCAGCAGGTCTCATTCGAGATCGGCACCGCATATGCGCCCGGTGAGTACCGCGTACTCGCGTTGAAAGGCGAGGAGACAGTAGTTGAGACCACGACTGAACTCCGTCCAGAGATTCAGATACAGGATGTCGGACTCTATCGGAATAACCCAGATAAGCCGTGGGACGAAGTCTATGGTGAGAGCGAGACGGACCGGATCAAGAATGGCGAGGCATTCGTTACGGTAGAGAACACAGGAAGCGGTCCGGAAGCGATAACTGAACTAATCTTCTCCGGGGACGTTCCCAATCCAATTGAGAACCCCAGAGGCAGTGGAATGCACGAAACCGACCGGGTAGTAGTTTCCCCCGGCGAGACGGCCGACCTGTTCAGTAGTTCGTTTCCGTTCGGTACAGAAACTGAGGACGGGATGGGATGCTCCCCAGACGGGAATAGTGGCCAGTTTACTGTTATCGTTGAGACACGGGTCGGTGGAAATCAGGTCTCAAGCACCTACAACGTTCAATACACTGGTTCCGACGATATGACTGATTGTGAGGTCACGATCACTGAGGTATAACGATGGTCGATCTCATTGATGTCGTCCTTGAGGGTATCAAGGGCGTCGTTGAGTGGTTCATTGGGCTGTTCATGGACGGTCTCAGATCAGGGTATGAAACTCTGACTGAGGGAATGTTCGGGACACCTACTCCAGAGACGAACGGAGCTTTTGTCTTCGGTGAACCAACCAATGCACCCTGGCCAGCGATTCACGATGCTCTCATCGGCGGCGAAATCATGCTGGTTGCCCTCTTGCTCCTCGTGATGAGCGTTCAGGGCCGTCACACGGTTCGGATATTCAATATTGGAAGTACCTACGAAGCCCGAAAAACGAAGAAGACGGCCTGGGTCGGTGCTTTTCTAATCATTACGTGGTATTGGGTTGGAACTCTTGCACTCTACCTCGTTGACGGATTCACTATCGCCCTGATGCCGGAGCTTTCCTCGGTTACGGAGGCGATGATTGGATTCTTGGAGGTATCTATCACAAACCCAGGGCTGGGACTATTGTTCGCCGTGATTGGTGGAATCTCGATGTGGGCGCTGGAGGCGCTGTTCTACATCCGGATGATTCTGCTGTATGTCTACCTGTACGGAATGCCGATTGCATTTGCACTGGCCTACGGAAACATTCCGGTCGTATCCGATATCGCGATGGGGTTCTGCAAACGGTTTGTCCCGTTGGCTGTCCTCCCGCTCCCAGCAGCGATGGTCCTCAAGGGGTACGATTTGATCTACGGCGGTGGAACGCTCACACCCGGAACAGCGTTCCTCAAATATCTCGTCGCGGCGTCGCTTCCACTGGTCGCCCTCTACATCACGTGGAAGACGTTCAAATACGCGACGCCGCTGACGGCCAAAGTCGTCGGCGGTGCGACGAAAGGCGCAGCACTCGTTGGTGGTGTCGCCGCCGGTGCCTATGTCGGTGGCGCCGGCGTCGCGACGACCGCCGCTCGGTGGGGGCCGAAAGCCGCCGCTGGCCACGCCGTCGCACAAAAGGCAGCTGCCCGCGGTGGGCATGGAGGAGACGATGGCGGGACGCCATCGTACCGTCGAACAGAGAATGACCCTGGTGGAGCGACAGCGGAATCGGCGAGTGACGACCGTGGGATGGAGTTTGATCGAGGAATCCACTAACAATGTCAGCAGATCAAGACGCGGCCGCACGGCGCATCATGGATCAGTTCGGCGAGGAGAGTCGCATCCCGTATCTCAATATCGAGGAAGGAGACGTCGGCATGCTCATCGCCTTCCCCATTATTGGGCTGTTTATCGCTGGCCTCACCGGGATCGAGTCGCTTGCCCTCCCGTTCGTCGCTGGCGGGCTTGGCTTTGGCGTTGCCGTCATCTACGTCTCACCAACCCACCTGAACGCTTGGACGTGGACCAAAGACGTCTATAGGTACCTCAAGCGACCTCAGATCACGTTCAGTGCGCCCGCCGAAGCCGACACGAGTACCAACGAGTCAGAGCGCAACGAAGGCGGACTCGCGAACTACACGCCGTTCAAGCCGGACGAGCGGACACAGGACCTCACGAACATCAAGCGGGCGTGGCCGGGTGCTGGTGCCATCCAGCGTGAAGACGGCGCGATGGAGGCGTTCATCGAGATCGATCCGGCCAACATGGACTTCGCGATGTCCGACGACTGGGCGCAGCTGCAAGACGCCGGCGAAGAGTTCGCCAACAAAGAGCTGGACTCGAAGCTCAAACTCCACGCCACAACTCGTTCCTTCCCGGTCGAGCAGATCACCGAGACTATCGAGGATCGGCTCACGGACGAAGACGTCACGGAGAACCCGATCTTCCGGGAACTCCTCGAAGAATATCGGGAAACACGGCCGAAGGAGATGCGTGACCGGGGCATTCAGCAGGTCCGGTACTACATCGGCGTTGAAGTCAGCCCGATAGAAGTGTACGACCGCTTCCGCGACGAGGGCACCCCCGCCGAGAAGCTGACCCAGTTCCCCGTCATCGGGTTCCTGTTCAACCCGTTCGTCACCCGCCGCGAGGACCTCACCGACGTCGAACGTCGTGCGCAGATGTTCGAGAAGCTCGACAGTCGCGTGAACGACGTTCGCTCCGAGTTTATCCAGCAGGCGTCGGGGTGGTCCGCACGTCGACTCAGCACGGTCGAGCTGTTCGTTCTGAATATGGACTTTTGGAACGGCCGCGAACATGACTACGACGAGGCGGAACGTGTCGTTCGCGACCAATCGATCATCGGCCACTCGCGCCGGGAGGACCCACACGATGCGTAACGTGATCCTCCAGACTGGTGGTGGCGCGCTTGGCTCCGTCGCCGGGTGGCTCCAGAATCTGACACCAGCAGAGAGTGCAGTACTTGCCCTTGCAGTGGGTCTCGGCCTTGGCGTCGGCAGTAAGTACCTGTGGGACCGCTTCACTGCGGATGATGAACCAGACGTGGACTTTACCGATGTCCTCGACGAGGAGACACTCGAAGAAGGCGAGGCCGAACGCAAGCTCCTCGACGACATCTCCGAGTCGCACAAGACCGTCACCGCTCCCGGAGCTGTCGAGTGGGAAACGCGAGCCGCACGGGTCGGCGAACAGTGGACGACGACACTCTACATCGCTAACTATGCCGACTATCCCAACGACGGGTATCTGAGCGACCTCTTCGAGATGACCGATGTCCAGTTCGATTTGACGGCCCACATCACGCCGAAAAATCAGGAGCGGGCCCGGAACGAACTGCAGGACATCGCTGACGACCTCCAGGTCGATGCTGACCTCGAACAGAGTATCCGGAGCGCCTATCTCCAAGAGCGCGCCAACGAGGCCGCAGCGACGTACAAGGCCGTCGAGAACGGCGCGAACGTCTTCGACCAAGGGATGTTCATCACCGTGCGGGCCGACGAGAAAGACGAACTCAGAGATGCCGTCCAGACGGTCAAGAGCGCGCTCCGCGACGACCCGGCGAACCTCACGCCGAAGACGGCTATCTGTCGGCAGGATCTCGCCCTCCAATCCGCCGCGCCCATTGGTGACAACGAATTCGGGCGGACATCGATTGCGCTCGGCGGCGCCGTCGGCGCGTTGCTGTCCTCGCCGCACAACGCGACGATTCTCGAGGAGGGCGGCGTCGAGTTCGGGATTCACAAAGATAACCAGAGTCCCGTGGTCATCGACCCGTTCGCGCGGGACAACGGGTACGCGATGTTCACCGTGGGCGACACGGGGTCGGGGAAGTCGTTCAGTTCGAAGCAGAACTTCATCCGCTCCATCGAGCAGAGTAAGGACCGTATCGGCATCATCCTCGAGCCGCTGAACAACTGGGCCGGTGTCTCGGAGGCGCTCGACGCCAAGCGGATCACAGTCGGCGGGACGCTCGGGCTGAACCCCTTGGAGATTCGGGAGACGCCCGAACACGTCCAGCGGGCGATGGGCGAGGACGCGAGCCCGTTCAACGAGAAACTCGACGACGCGATGAGCTTCCTGACGAACTTCTTTGCCCTCCGGGGCATCTCACTGGGAGACCGGCGCACTACGCTCGAACTCGCCCTCAAACGTGCCTACCAGCGCAACGGCATCACCGACGACATCTCGACGCACAGCAATCCGAGTCCGACCATCCGTGATATGATGGACGTCTTCGAGGACATGGTCGACGACCCTGAGGAGTTCGTCGTTCGATCCGACGAAGAGGCAGGGAAGATCAAAGAGGACGCGACGTGGCTCCTCGATCAGCTGCGCCCCTTCGAGGACGACGGTCGCCACGCCAACCTCGGCCAAGAATCGGATTTCGACATCCGGGACGAGAAGGTCATCTACCTCGATCTGGCCCAGCAGGAGGGCAGCGTCGACAGCAGCACGGCACTGACGATGCAGCTACTCATCTCGCTGGTGTACGAACGGGCGAAGGTCTCGGAGAAGGAGGTCGTGTTCTACATCGACGAGGCGCGCTACATCATGCAGGACGCCGCAAGTCTGGCGTTCCTCGAGACGGTGTTCCGGCACCACCGCCACCACGACCTCTCGATCCGGCTGGTCACCCAGACCGTCGACGAGTTCTTCGAGCACGCCGAAAGCGAGGCGATCCTCGATCAGTGTGCCGTCAAGCAGTTCCACCGCCTCGACGGGATGGACAAGGAGTGGGCCGACGAGTTCGGGCTGAACTACGCACAGATGCGGTTCGTCCAGGACGCCGTCCCCGGCAACGAGGACGCCGGCTTCTCCGAAGCACTGGTTGGCGTCGACGGCGAGTGGCGTGGGATCCAGGTCAAAGCGATGCCCAAGGAGAAGCAGGTCATCGACTTCGAGCCAACCGAGCAACGGCGAGCCTCACTCCCCGGGACTGGTGAGAACGCCGTGGACGCGGACGTGCAGGCGTTCCAAGACGATATTGAAAGCCGAGCGACCGACAATGGACAACGCCCACCTGAGCAGACGCCAGCAGAGACTGATGGTGGCGCAGCGGGAGGTGACGACGATGCGTGAGTACCTCCGCGTGACGCCTACCTCCGAACGCCTCAATCCGGAGCGGCTGCCGCAGGCACTGGAGAGTCTCCACAAACTGACCTTAACGAACTCGACAGGGCTAGCTGACAAACTCAATCCGCTACACAGCAAAACACCGCTACGATTCGAATTCCTCGCGCTCAGCGAGGGTGCAGACGACCCCGTCGAATTCTACTACGGTGCTGACGACCATCTGGATACGCTTGAGAAACGTCTCCGGTCGATCTATCCCGAGACGTTCGACATCGAGCGTACCAAAGTCGACGTCGCATCCCGACTCGTGCAGCCTGTGGAATTCGACCGAGAGACATTCGTCGATCACTATGAGTCGGGCGATCTCACGTACGAGTTCGGTCCTGACGAGCAATACGAACGTGGGACTGACGAAGACAGTCAAGCGAGGCAAGCAGACGCCCAATCAGTCGCGGAAGGAGGGACGGTCGGCGACCTGTCTGCCGACCACATCATCGAGATCGGAGACACCGCCCTCGAACTCGCCCCACCAGATGCGATTCCCGAGGATGAGCCACTCACGACGCTTGCCAAACCAACGGTGACAACAGAGGGGACGATACTCGCCCGGCCAGCGACCAAGACCGTCTCCCCACTCGGCGTGCGGTGGCAGGGGTCGGCCACTCGGAAACAGGACTGGATGACCTCACTCTCGCCATTCACTGCCGACGACGAAGCAGAACTCCCAGCCGTCGATCAGCCAGGTGGTGCGCTCGCGTCGCTTGTCGACCACCTGATGGAGGCGACAGCACCAGTAGCGTTCCAGGCCGTCTTCCAGCGACGCGAGAGCTGGCAGTCCGATGCCGACCTTCGCAAGGAGGACGTCATCGACGGCCGAGACACACTCGCTCAGGAGATTATTGGCTCCCTTTTCGAACTCGACGATCAGTCGGAGAGCCGGGACAGAAACCAGCTGAGCGACGCCGTTGCAAAACGTGTCGCGGCAATCGAGGCGAAAAATCCGAAGCGGTCGTTCACCGCGAACATCCGAGCGATCGGGATTCCGTCCGGGGACGACGGTCGCGATGATCTCGATGATCGGATGCAATCACTTGTCCCGGTATTCGACCCGCTTGACGGACCGTACTACGAGGTTGCGGCCGAACGGGTACGCGACAGCGGCTTCCGGGCAGCCACGAAAGAACGGAACGCACGAGCGGCGCTGCAGCGGCTCTTGGATCGTGAGATCACGACCGGCCGTGGGACGACCCGACCCGAGTTCGTCCTGAGTGGCCGAGAACTCGCGAATTTCGTACTCGTGCCCTCCTCGGAACAGCTGACTGTCGAGGGGGCACGTGGGACGCGTGCGGAACAGCAGAGTCGGAATCCATTGCCACGCCCCCACCAGGACCTCATGAGTGAATTCCGCGACGGGATGGCAATCGGGTATGCCCTCGACGACACCGGCGAGGCCGAAGACGAGCCGACACACATTCCACCCGGACTGCTGCCCACTCATTACGGCCGGTTCGGAACAACCGGCTCTGGGAAGTCGAAAGCCCTCATCAACGATATGCTGTCGCTGTACGCCAACACCGAGGGGCCGACGATCCTCATCATCCCGAAGAACGACGACATGGCCCAGAATTATATGCGGGCTCACGCGCGTCGGTTCGGAATGACCGACCTCCAAGAGAACGTCGTCCACTTCCCGATCCCGGACGTCCTCCCCGGGTTCTCGTTTTTCGATCTCGAACCGTCGATGGAGAGCGGACGGCGCCGCGAAGACGCCGTCCAACGGAAGGCCGACCACTACGAAGAGATTTTGAAGCTCGTGATGGGAACCGACCGCTACGAGCGGGCGACTGTGGCCCCAACTCTCATCAAGACACTCATCAAGACACTGTTCGACGAGGAATACGGGCGTGAGAACGGGCTCTACCGAGCGTCGACGGACTACTTCGCCCACCGACAGCTCGAACACGTCGTCGACCAGCTCTGGGAGGCCGGGCCACCGAACGAGAACATCGGCGACGCCCCACGGTCGAGCGACGAGGAAGTCACCCGGACGATTCGACGGCAGCTCCAGTTAGATTCGAACACCTTCGCGAACGTGATGGGCGGTGTCGGAAACCGTCTCGCCTACATCTCACAGGATACGCACCTGCGGCAGATCTTCAATAATACCGAGAACCAGTTCGACTTTCGGGATGTCCTCGACGAGGATACGGTCATCCTCTTCGACCTCGGCGACCTCCGCGACGACGCCGCCCGGATCATGACCGGTGTGATCCTGACCAATCTCGATGCAGCTCTCAAGGACCGCAAACAGGCCCTCCCCCAGCACTCGGACGACTACGTCGTGAACTTGCTCGTCGACGAGGCAGCATCGGTCGTGGTCTCCGACATCATGAATGATCTCCTCGAGAAAGGCCGGGGATTCCGGCTCTCTGTTGGTCTGTCGATGCAGTTCCCCGAACAGATGGAGGCTGAAGGTGGGCGGAAGATCTACCTGAATGCTCTGAACAACATCGGCAGTTCACTCATCGGGAAAATCAACGTCGACCGGGAACTGGCGCGAGCGATGGCCCACGAAGAGATGGACCCCGCGGATTTCGCCAATCGGATTCGTTCGTTGCCACGAGGGGAGTGGATCGCCAGCCTGCCAAGCCCGACGTTCGGTGAAACGGGGCCGTATCCGTTCAGTCTCGAACCACTCCCGATTCCACCGGGCCACCCCGAGAGCGAATCCCCGCTCACAGAGCGTGAAGAGGAGCAGTTCACTGAGACACTCTCCTCGATGCACGAGGACATCAATGACGAACACGGTGTGCCGGCTGAGCCAGACACTTCAACAACGAGCACACCTGCCGACGGACACGAGGTGCTCGATATCGCGAGCGACGACCTGGACGTCGCGATTGCGAACGTGGTTCGGAGTCTGCAGCTTCGAGAGGGCTGCCGTGAGGAAAACGGCTGGGTGGCCGTCGAAGCAGTTGACGACGAACTCAGACGACTCTTCGACGACGTCGACGCCGAGCCGCCATCGTATGATGCCCTCGCGGACATCCGAGAACGATCACGATACCTCGATACGACCGTCGATATCGACGCCGACGAGCTCCGCATCCGGCTCACTGACGCCGGAGAAGAGGTCGCGACACCCGATACTGGTGGCGTGCAGGCCGCTGGTGGGAGTGCCCACGACGCAGCACTCCTTCAGATCGAAGAAGAGCTCACCGCACTCGGTTTCACCGTCTCGATCCTCGCACAGGATGGCAGCGAGAAACCTGACGCGAGGGCGAGCCACCCCGACGTTTCCGACCGATTCGCCATCGAAGTCGAAACGACGACACCCGAGAATCCCGCGAAAGTGCTCACGAATCTCCGGAAGGCCCAAGCAGCAGGTGATATCCCGCTGTTTGTCGTTCGACCAGGAAACGACGAAACTGAGTGGGCCGAGCGTGTTGACGGCATTCTCACACCTCCCGTCCGTACCCTCCAGAATGGTGAGACACGGTTCTACACGACTGACTCGAATCTCACGTTCAGCGGTGGAGCGACCGAAGAAGGTGGAGTGACGGCCGTGCGACCGGCGACCGACGACGAGAACGGGACCCAGAACATCTGGCAGCGTGATGGCGACGAGATCGTCCTTCGTGATGCCAGCGGGACGGAACATATCCGCCTCGAGTCGCTGGAAAAACTCTCGAAAGATCGTGTTCCGGCCATCTACAGCTACGACCACGCTGCCGACGAGTACGTCGTTTATGAGCACGGTGAACAACACATCTACGAGACGAAATCGGCGTTCGAGGACGACTGGATTCGGATCAAAAAGCCGTTCGTTCCGGAAGACGAGTTCTCCACCCCAGAGTACAGCTGCGACAGCTACGTAATCGTGATTCTTGCCGATGAGAAGTCATCAGTCGTCTACACGGACGGGACAACGAAACCTCTCACAACCCTATTTGATCACTCAACCGCCCACAATGAATCAGAGGGGGACTCCAAAAACGACGACGAAAATAGTGACCGGGCGGAGACTGACTATCGGGCCGAATCTGCTCCGGGAGAGGATATGCCGGGGGAAGATTCCTCAGAGCAAATCTCCCAAACTAACGGGAGTGAACTCGATCACGACGCGGACGATTTCGAGTCATTCGTTGACGTGTACGTTACCGAAGAAGAGGAGGCGGAACTCCCGAAGGATGATCTCTATAATGCGTATCGGATATGGGCAATCAGACACGACAAAGAAGTTCAATCGAAAGCGTGGTTCTCCCGTTCTCTCGGGGAGTTCGTAACGTATGATACGAGTCGGATTCGTCAAAACGAAACCCGCGTGAACTGCTATACAGGTATTTCGCTCACGGCAGCAGGGCAACAATTGATTGAATGAAGAGAAATCTATGAGGTACTTGAATTCGAGACGGGTTATCAAAAAACCGCCCGAAGGCGTTGCCGGTCAGGGGAAACGACCAGTAACAGCACGAGAGGGTAAGAATCAAGAGTTAATACTCGGTTATGGACCGAGAAAACCGCAAGACGGAACCGCCGGTCAGGGCATCTGGGAGGGGCAACAGTATCTAACATCAAGTGAACATACGAAATCGCAGGACGGCGCTGCTGGTCAGGGGAAATTAAGAAAGGGTACTCCCGCCCGTATCAGCGGTCAGGGGAAAAACCACCAGACGGCGAAGCTGGTCAGGGGTATCACCGAGCGAAAACCAACTAGGATAGAACGGGGGGTCCCCGTTGGGACCAAGGGATTGGATCGAGGAGTAGAATTGAGTGAGTTCTGTGCTGGCTCAGAATTAGTGAGAGCCATGCAAGGTACTGTGAGAACATGAATAAGAATATCATCGACGAACCGGAGGAGATTCCGGAGACGCTACGCGAACGGGACCAGTGGGTGTGCTGGCGCGAAGAAGAGCGGGACGGCAAGCCGACGAAGATTCCGGTGACGCCGGGAGGTGGGGGGTTCGCGTCATCAACAGAGTCGGAGACCTGGGCGAGTTTCGAGACAGCGCTCGACTACACCGAGACGGCACACGCCGATGGCGTCGGGTTCGTGTTTACCGACGACGACCCCATCGTCGGCGTCGATCTGGACGACTGCCGCGACCCGGAAACCGGCGACGTCGACGACGCGGCACTAGACATCATCGAGCGCCTCGACTCCTATACGGAGGTGTCACCGTCCGGCACCGGCTATCACGTCCTCATCAGGGGCGAACTTCCCGACGGGCGGAACCGTCGCGGGAGCATCGAACTGTACGACACGGCACGCTTTTTCACCGTCACTGGCGATCACGTCGAGCGGACACCAACGTGCGTCGCACGTCGACAGGACGCGCTCAGAGCGATTCACCGTGAGTACGTTCAGGAGACAGAGCGTGACACGGCAGCAGAGCCCGAACAGCGTGGTAGCGCTGACGACGAGTCACCGACGACCGGTGCAGCCGGCGTTGACGTCGACCTCGAAGACGATGACCTCCTCGAGAAAGCGCGAAACGCATCGAACGGCGAGAAGTTCGAGCGGCTCTGGAACGGGAATACGGTCGGCTACGACAGTCAGTCCGAGGCCGACATGGCGCTGTGCTGTTTGCTGGCGTTCTGGACCGGTGGTGACCGGACCCAAATGGAGCAGCTGTTCCGCCAGTCGGGATTGATGCGAGAGAAGTGGGACGAGGTCCACTACGCTGATGGGTCGACGTATGGGGAGAAGACCATCGAGCGAGCAATTGCGACTACTTCGGAGTTCTACGACCCGGACGCCGGCGACGATACCGCGGACGAGATCCCCGCCACATCGTCGCCAGACGTCGGCGCTGCTGACTCGGAGCGGAGTCGCGCATATCTCGCCGAGAAGAACCAGATCTTGAGCGACCGCGTCGACGAGCTCGAGGCGACACTCACGGAGAAAACCGAGCGCATCGACGCTCTCGAAGCGGAGGTCAAGCGACTCACTGACGAACTTGCCACCCGTGGCCAGGAGGAGGAGTGCCAGGGCGAGCACGCCGCTACTACGAGTGAGAACAGTAGTGAGTCAGAGTCATCCTCACTGTTGGGTCGGTTATTCGGCGGTCGGTCCAAGTAGCGTTGCGACCGCAGCGGCACGTCTGTCACCCCCGCCAGGGGGCGGCGGGGTACATCACGTGCCCCCGATAGACGATGGCTTCGGAACGTACGACCCAAACGCAGACGGTACAGCAAGCAGCAACCAACTCCGACGGGGAGGCTCCGTGGGCAGACCTCGAGGTGGCGATCCCGAACGACCGCGATCACGCGTCGCTCGTCGCGCTCGTGGAGTGTGCCCTAATCGAGCTGACGCACGAGCACGTGGGGGCAGTCGTCGTCACCCACCAGGTCCGGGGGACAAACCACACGCAGTACGTCGCCGTCGACGACGTCAGCGAGCAGTTCCAAAAGCGGCACTTCGACGCCCGGCTGGGCTGGCACGAGACAACCGTTCCTCGTGAGATCGTTCGCGACGAACTCGTCACCCAGCTCACCCGGTCGGCAGCCTCACAAGCGGAACGCACACGAGAAGCAGCAGCCAGCGAGCCGGACACGTTCACCGTGAAGCCGGTTCAGGAACTCCGGACTCCATAGGCCACACTCTTAACCAACACTCGGGACCAGTTCTGTCGAAGTGTTGGTTAATGACGTTGCCAGAATTTATGCCCTCAACCCACGCCCACCGCCCTATCCCTCCGCGACGTTGCCGTTTTCGAGTACCGCGACCCAGGGTCGGACTGACGCCCTCCGACTGGGCTGTTTATCGGCGCCGGGAGGCGTGCAGCGCGCGAGAGCGTGCGCGGCGTGATTCACCATGGTTGGTCCCGATCCTCACGACGACACGAGTGCCGACCACGAACAGCTCGAAACCGAACTCCTCGCACAGGACCGTGACGCCGCGAGCGTCGCGACCGCGGACGTCGACGACGCAACGGCCCGCAGCCTAGTCGACGACCTCATCGACGCGGACGTCGTCACACCCGTTCCCGAGGATCGCGTTCTCGTTCACGAGCCGAGTGTTACTACCTTCGACTCGACGACGCAATTGGCCGTCTTCCACCGTGGCTGGACGGCCGGCCGCGACGCCGACGCGGAGGCGGAGTAATGCAGCAGACGCTTACAGGGTGTGCGTTCTGCGACGCTCCGCCCAGCACCGAGACTGGCGAGGCCCACACATGGGGGGAAGATGAGCGGGTCACCCACCCCATCTGCGTCGACTGCGCGATCCAGATGGAGCCGGACCCCAACGAGCGCGATCGCTACGCCTGCGATGGCTGTGGGCTCGTCGTCGACGCCCTCGCGGCGCTCACGCGCTTCCGTGTGGAACTCGGCCATCTCGAGGGGCCGCTGCAGCTGTGTGCGCGATGTAGTCCTGGCGGGCCCGCGACGTACTGGACGCACGACCTCGATGAGCATCTCGTTGAGTGAGACATATTGCCGACGCTTACACCGTTTCCATGGAGGACCTCGTTGACGAAGTCGACGTCGCGCTTGACCGCGACTAATGGGGAGTCTCCCTATCCATGGATAGGGAAAGTATCCAATAAGCCGCACCGCTTGGCATTACGCCATAGATTCCGGTATCCCTCGCCGTCAGATCGTCGTCGAAAGACGCTCGATGCGATCAGCGGTTTCCTTGACTGCGTCTTTCTCCTCGAGACGACTCACGATATCCTGTAATTCAACCGTGGTGTAATCGAGTTCCTGCTGGAGGGCAGGCATAGATTTCGGTTCGTCGAGGGCGTGAAGCACTTCGAGTTCCTCGTATACGCGCTCTGTAATCTCCGCGACCGGCTCATGCAGGGGTGTCCTCACGTTGTGTTGCTCGGTGAGATCGGCCAACGCCTCGTTCACGTATGTTACGAATAGCTCTTGATCCAAGAGGTCGATCTGCGCGGCGAGTTCTGCTTCGACGACGTCGAAATCGAGGTCAGTCTGCAGCAGCGAAAACATATCTTCGATATCGTCCACCCGTCCGGCGACCGCCTTGAATAGGAAGATGTCCTCTGGGCTCACGAGTTCGACCACCAAGTTGCTGGGGTTGAGGTACCGCTCGCTACGCTTCCGAATCCCGTCAGAAAGAACCAGTTTATCGATTACCTGCTGGTGAAAGATGTCGATTCGACACCCATCATCGTTCTCGAGGATTCGCTGAGCACCGAGCGCTTCGTATTCTTCGTCCGGTTCCCGAACGATATCGTAACCAAGTTCGAGCAGTACTGCTTGGAGCTGCCCGAGGTCATCACCGGATGCGACGATGAGATCGATATCCTTGGTAGTGGTCTTGAGATCCTGGAACGCCATTGCCCCACCGCCGATCAAGAAGACAGTGAGTGGGTCGTCTAGCTGCTCGCCGATGCGCTCGAGTTCCGACCGAATGTACGAACTGTCGAATCGCGCCCTCATGCTGACACCCCGTAGTCCGCAGCCAATTCTTGGAACTCTTCCCACTCGGGAAGTCGAGATGCCCGCTCCTCGCCACTCGTGTCGAGATACGTGAGCAAGTCCTCGACGAGATCGTCGACGCCGTACTTTGTGGCCTGGTCACGCAGTTCGTCACGGTCGACGTCAACGTGGCTGAGCAGGAGCAGACAGTATGACTGGGTACGTGCGCCCGAATCGATTACGAGCATATGACAGCACAGCATCGCCGGCGAGAGATCATTCATCGTCTCTGAATGGAAATAGTACCGACGGTCGCGGGCCAGAAGGGGCAGGTCGTAGGTCTGGAAACGCTCTGGCCCCGTCGAAAGGAAGTCCTCGGCGGTAATCTCATCTGCGGTCTGGACGAGGAACTCGTCGAGTGACTCCCAGAGAATCGTGTAGGTGTCGGTGTGTTGTTCGACGGTCTGGCGATGGTCGTGGTGAACGAGTTCCCGAGCAAGCGTACTCAGTTGTTCGAATCCCTCGTTCAGCACATATGCATCCTCGTCAGTTTCGTAGATGATCCCTCGATGCTGAAGTGGATCGAGGGCGCGATGGACGGTACTCCTGTGAATGTTGGCCCGGCGTGCGAGCTCCATTACGACCCGCGGTGTTTCAAGATAGTAGAGAACGCGGAGCGTCGCACCCGACAACAGTTCAGGCCAGTCGATGTGCGAATACTCTTGGGTGATGTCTGCGAGGAGTTCGAGTGCTTTCGCGTCCGATGGCCGGATCTGCTTTGTTTTCCCTTGTCGACGCGTCTCGACGAGTCCGGTCGCTTCGAGACGATCGACAAGTTCAGACGTGTAGCTGAGACTGCGGTCCAGCTGGGTCGCAAATTCGGAGACTGTCTGCTCACCGTGAAGGACGGTGAGCGCGCGAACCTCGCCTTCGGTAAGCATCTGTTGCGTAGATACGAACCGATATTTAAATAACTTCGCTATCTCGCAACGAGTATGACTGACTCAGCTGAGGTTGCTGGGTGAGCAACACGATGAAGGCCCTCGGCCGTTCACGGGCGGCGCGCCGCCCGTTAGCTCGGGAGAGCCTGCTTTCCCGGTGACCGAGACGGCCTCGCCCTTTCTGAGTCCGCCAGGGCAGTAGTTGGGTCGCTGAGTGTCGCGGCTGGGTGGACAGGTGTGTCCGTTATGGCCCGCACCGCTCGCCGCGTTCCGCCCTCCGCGTCGCTCGCGACCGACCATTCCGGGCGTGCGGGCGCTCTCCGCACCGCCCGCGCCCGTTCCGGGCTAAAATGCATGTGCCCTCGGCGCCAGCGGGTATCCCCGTCGGTTGCGCCCCTTGCGGGCTTTCGCGTTCCAGCGCTTGGTGCCGCCTGCGCTGTCGCGCGCCACACCGCGGCGCGCGTTCTCGGCGACAGTCGCCCTGGACACGGACCCGCACATCGGGCCGGACACGAGCGGGCATATCCCGCTGGCCGCTCGCTCCGGGCGGGTCGGCGCGCGGTGCTGGTTGAGTGGCCTCCCTATGGCGCGCTCTCGCTCGCGCCCCAAGGGGCGCTCGCGAAGGCGCGAGCGAGAGCGCGCAGACGAGTCTGTCGGTCGTTGTCGTCGAGGAAATCCGCGATGTTGTAGCATCGCGGTGTCGGGCGCTGAGCGCCTTCAGGAATCAGGGTAGATTCCAATGTCTAGTAACAACGTCACCACGGATGTAGTTTCGGTCGATGAACAGGCTTTCGAGAAACACGATGAAGGCGAGGTCGACGAGGATGGCTTCGAAGTCGTCGACGAGACCCCGGAGTTCCGGGCGACGGTCGACATGGAAGTCCAGGCCAAAGTCGATTCCAACCACCCAGACGCGCGCGTCGAGGAAGGCCCGGATCACCTGTTCGGGAAGACCCTCGAACAGGAAGAGCGCATCAAGGCACGAGAGGCCGAGTTGGAACACATCAGTGCCCAGGCAGAACTCAGTCAGCAGGAGGGGCGTGCGAAGCGGACGCGAGACATCGCAGCGAAGCGAAGCGCTGAGCGGCGTGTGAAGTTCCAGAAGCGGGCAGCGAGCGTGAATCCGATGGCTGACCCGGAGCGAGACGATCCTCGTGCAGAGCTCACGCAGGAGCAGTTGGCGGCGGTGAACAAGCAGTCGATGCGGTTGGCGGAAAAACTGGATGGCTGGTCGCGAGCAGCGATTGGCCGGCGGTTGGGTGAAGCCGTCGTCGGTGGGAAAGACCTAACGAGTGCAGTCGTCGGGGTGTTCGAGGAGTTGCAGACGGCGCCTGGGACGGTGATCCCCATTGGGAAGCTCGAGGACGTCAATCGCAAAGAGGTGAGCATCGAGGGTCGAGTCGAAGTACTCTGGGATGCGGACTCGCCGGCCATCGCTCAAGTCGGGCTGATCGCAGACGACAGTGGAAAAACGAAGGTGACGATCTGGGAGAAATCAGATGCGCCGTGGATTGAAGAGGGCGAGCAGGTGCGTATTCACAAGGTAGCCCGGAACTGGTACGAGGGGCGCGTCTCACTGGCTGTCACTGGGTGGAGCACCATTATGTTCCCTGAGCGCGGTCGGTGGTGGGAATAGCCGGTCGGCGCACCCCTTTTTTGCTGGTGTGTACGCGGTCACCGCCACCTCCCACCACCTCCACGGTCCGGGCTGCTCACGGCGCTCACGCGCCGTTTCGCGGCCGGGCTTTCGCCACCGCAGCCCTCCAGTGTCAGCGCTGTTCCGTGTGGTGTGTATGTGCCCCTGATGGGTGAGGGGCACTCCGAGAGACGCGATCCGCGTGAGTCCCCTCGTGAGTATCCATGGCAACCAGAGAGATCTACGAAACGACGTTCGACGAAGACGTCCAGACCGACTCGAATGCTACGCAGTGTCCCGAGTGTAACGGGCAAGTTACAACCAACGCGGTTGAAACCGTCTGCGAGGACTGTGGACTCGTCGTCGACGAGCAGCGGATCGACCACGGGCCAGAGTGGCGAGGGTTCGACGAAGACGAACGGGAGCGCACGGGTGCTCCGTTGACAGCGTCGCGGCACGATCGTGGGTTGTCGACGGAGATCGGCCACGGGACCGATGCGAACGGGAACGAACTCTCAGGACAGAAGCGACGGCGGCTCGCTCGGATGCGCCGTGAACAGACGCGTGGGCGGTTTCAGTCGAAAGCCGAACGCAACCTCGCACACGGGCTTAGTGAAGTCCGCCGGATCAGTAGTACGCTCGAACTATCCGAGACGATCCGTGACCAGGCCTGCCAGCTCTTCCGCAGCGCTCAGAACGAGGAACTCCTGCAGGGCCGGTCGATTGAGGCGATGGCCGCCGCGAGTGTCTACGGAGCGTGTCGGTGTAACGGGCGACCACGAACGCTCGACGACATCACCGAGTCGGCGCGCGTCGAGCAATCGCGGGTGACGAACGCATACACGACGCTGAATACGGAACTTGGCCTGCCAGCCCAACCCGTGACGCCCAGTGCGTTCGTTCCGCGGTTGGCCTCGGAGCTCGACGTCTCCGATCAAATCCGGCAGCGGGCTCGGCAGTTGGCGGAAGCATCCGAATCGACTGGGGCAACCACCGGGGTTCGGCCGTCCGGGTTCGCTGCAGCCTGTCTGTACAAAGCCGGACGCGAAGACGGGCAATGGCTCACCCAGTCGGACGTCGCTGACGTTGCGAACGTCTCGGTGGTCACCGTGCGGACCCACCGCGACACACTGGACGAACTGGCTGTCTAACGCCCACACTGCTGATTTTCGATTGTATGTCTGTAGGCTGATTGATGTGAGAGCCATTATTTAAACCCGAAGACGAAGCATGATACGGCCAGATCACTCTATGACCGACCAGTACGCCGACTACGAAGCCCTCCGACCGCTCGGCGAAGCGACCCACGTTCCCGACGATCAACTCGCCAGTAGTAGTGGCGAGCCCCGGCGGCAACGCTCTGGTGGCGTCGACGCGGGCTATCCAGACGACCCGACAGAAGGTGAGACCGAGTGCGATTCCTGTGGAGCGTCGATCCCCGCTGGCCAGTCGAAGTGCCGGTTCTGTCTCACGAACCATCTCGAAGCAGCCGACGATCAGGACACATCGACTGCCGAACAGACTCTCCTCCATATCATCCACATAGTCGTTGAGGCGTCGACGTTCTACGGCGCCGTCGGGAAGGGATCTGCTGCGGCCACCCTCCTCGCGAAGGCAGACGATGACCCAGTAGTCGATGACTGCAAGCTAATCTATGATCTCGACGAGGAACCGGCCCCACGGCTTGTCGATCAGTGGCCCTCGCTCCCCTCGGCGACACGGGTCACGTCTGAATGTGGTAATCAGCTGCTCGCGGCTGCTCGTGAGCGGACGGCGTGGACAGAGACGACGCAGTCCTGTCACGACGGCGAGCACACGACGTTCCTCTACGACGAAACCGGGAGCGAGGTTCGCACCGAAGCTCGTCTTGCAAGCCTACGTGAGGACGCAGACAACGACCTCTGGCTGGTGCCAGCGATTGCGCTCCAGAAATCCGTTGACAAGACCGATACCGAACAGCCACGACGCGAGCGCCCAAACAGAACTCACCTCGAGTGTCGAGAGTGTGATCGGGAGACTAAGCATCGATTCCGCGAATTCGAGGCTGTCCCCGATGACGAGTGGACCGGGCAGCCAATGTGGGGCTGTCAGCGGTGCGGCACGCCACGCTACGGGCCCGAACCCGAAGCCGATCAGTAAAGACGACGTCAAATTAACCAACAATTCTGGTGTCGGCTCGGAGTTGTTGGTTAACAGAAGCCAGCTCGCGACCACCCGACGATACCACACCTGCTGACTGCCCGCCGGTGTTTTTCGGCGCCGAGAATTGGCGGAGGCGCACACATGGATCCACGAGACACCCCCGGCTATCGACTCCACCGCGCGCTCAGTAGCCTCACCAGTATCGACAGCGACCAATTGGAGCCCGCTGATCGAGAGCGAATTAGCACCGCGACGACGCTCCTCGAGCAGGTAGATTTTCTCACCCAACCGAATACGACGAGGGACGGTGACATCAACAGAGAATCCTGACAGCTCGACGCATCGGCAGCGCAACGTCATGTGGCCGTCACAGCGTGAGCAGTTGCTCGCCCCCTGAAAGGGTGCGGGGGCGCGAGACCGCTCCCGAGAACAATCCATGGCAACATTGCAAGCCGCAACGACATCGACCGGCGCGCTCGTATCGGATCCACAGGCAGTCCGCGAGCTCTGTGAGAACCACTGCTTCGGGACGCTCAACTGGGAAGTGGACGACGACGGCGAACTCGTTATCTGGGGCTACGACAGCTTCGAAGTGTACGAGGCCCGTGAGAACGGTCTTCCTGACTACGACGGTGGCATCGTCACTCACGAGTTCCTCCGGTCGCTCGCGGAGTATCTCGAACCGAACGAAGAATTCGACATCCAGACAGCCGGATTTACCAAGTGCGGCTCTGTTGAAATCCTATTCTTCAGATATATTCTCGCCTGAAACAGCCGGTCGCTGAAGAGTGCGAAAGTAATAAGATAGATCTCGTATCCAAACTACAATTAGTCACGTGTCATTACACCACCTATGGAAGATCTGTACATCTACACTGGCTCATTCGTCGTAATTGGAACTTCAATAGGGGGGCCAGCGGTAGGGTCGCTCATCGCTGGCGATCGTAGCATCCCGATACTGCTCATGGTGATCGGTGGAGTTGGAATGCTTGTTACTGCCGGCTACGAACTGCTCCGAACCGACCCAGAAGAGTTTACTGCCCCTGCCATCGCCCTTCTAGTGTTGGCTGGTTCCGCCTGTCTGTCCTTTCTCGGCACAATACTCTCTGCGATGGGCGGTTTCTGAGTGGCCTGTACTGAACGATCTACAGTCGATACTTCCGGGGTTGCGCGGCTGAAGTCAAAAAAAAGTTACTCAAGATCCTCACGATATTTCACATTCAACCCATTTTGGACTAAAATATCTTCAACATCTGATAGAGTATCTGTTTCACTCTTAGACCACGTCGGCATCAATTGAACTACTCGGAGTTTTTCAGAGTCATTCTCCTGATACTGTATGATCATGTGTGGGTGACCGATCTTATTTGGTTTGGATAAGATGATCTGTTGGATTGTTCCAAGCTCAATTTTAGTTTCGTCAGAGACTTCAAAATATCTATTGTAGATGTATTTCCCTGATAATAATAAAACTCCCAAAAGTACACCGCTAACTAAGCCATTTACCGCGACTTCTCTGATAAATATACTAGTGTTAAAAACAATAGATAATATCAGATAGAGAGCTGTTGTTGATAGAATTATTTGTAGTGTATGGCTATTTTTCAGGAGACGCTTAGCTCTAGTGATTTTGTTACTTTCGACCTCGATATAGTCATCATGTACCACACAATTGCCCGGGAGAATTTGGAATTGATCCATTAGCGAGATTATAACAGCCGGTTAAATAGAGAAATGTATTACCCAATCAAAATGGTTTGGATCTATGGTGCTCTTGCTTGACGTGGAAACGCCAATATATTTCACTAATACTCACGCGGATTTTCATCTAAAGTACGCATATTGACCGCTCAGAGTGATCGATCTACGTTATGAATGAGACAGGCGATAGTGAGTTCACGGAACTGTTTCCACCATCGTCGTGAGCGGACGAACGCACCATACTTTCGCTTGAGCGTTGAGTTCACAGTCTCGGATTGACTCCGTTGTCCGTAGAGATCAGCGTCTAAGCGTGCGTTCCATGCCTTGTGGAGTGATGTGAACTCACGATGCTTAATCAGTGGCCGAACCTCGTGTTGTCGGGCAAGCCGCCTGATTTTCTGATCGTCGTAGCCTTTGTCTCCGAGGAGAATATCGATACACTCGGGGTTGCGCTTGATCAACGACGGAGCGATCTGGCTATCGTGTTTTCGAGTCGTCGTCACGTGTAGATCGAGAATTGCGTTCACCTTCGCATCGACCAGCAACGTCACCTTGAGCTGCTGAATCGTGAGTTCAGCTCGTTTCGTGTAGTGTTTTGAGGCGTGACTGCGGTCGAACCCTGACGCATCAACACCAACGACACCGCTCGTCGGAAGTAGCGTCGCTGAGAGAGTCAATATCGAACGCCATACAGCCATATCAAGTCGATTGAACGCTTTACAGAGCGTTGATGGCGTGGGAAGTTCGGCTAATCCAAGAACTCGACGAATGCGTGGCATCTCGATTAATTCATCAAGTAGACCACGATAGGTCGTGTTTTTTCGAACTTTGAGACACAGCAGAACAACGTGCTGGGGGAGTGTGTAGCGGTGTTTAGAGAACTTCGAGGAGTATCGAGAGACCGCTCGCCGTGCCAGATGAATCGCCTTTTCAGTAAACCGGAGTATTTGCGACTTCGGGAGGGTATTCATCTCGTCGAATTACACGGCGAACATGTAACTCCCTGAGGATTTCAACAGAGCCCAAGTGCCGGTTTCCCGTGCTGGCGAAACGGTACGTCGTTCGCGACGGCGAAGTCCTCCACGCGGACCTCAGTTCCCCCGACCCGATCGACGAGTAGCGTTGTTCGTCCCCCGGGAGGGGTGCGGGGCGATCCAGTCGTGGGTCGTCCTGCAAGGAGATTGTTCAATGGGCCACCGCGCACTCGTTGCGTACGAACGCACAGACGGACAGTACACGCTCCACTACTCTCATTGGGGTGCAGCGAATCTCAAGCTCAAGCACCGAATCTCGGCCGAAACACCGTTCGGTGGCGACGACACCGACTCGAAGTGGGCGAAACAGCTGCTGGCGGAACTGGCCGATGGCCTCGAAGCAGATGGCGTCGACGGCTACCTCGCCGGCGAGGATCGTCCGTCGTCGGTCGTCAAGCCGAAGCCCCGTGCCACCGGGCTCACCCTCGACGAGATCGTCGCGGACCACCTCGACTATCTCCACCACGAGGCGATCTTCGTGGTGTCACCCACCTTCGAGGTGACCGCCTATCGGACGCTGTGGTTCGGGCTGCAGTACGACTCGGAGACGGTCGAACAGGGAGAGACCGTCGGGAACGGCGCGCTCGCGACGGTGCGCTGGTACGACGGCAAGCCGGTCGGCGACGGCCACCTACAGGGACAGTTCGCGGCCCTCAAAGACGTCGTCGGCGACATGCTCGATAAGGGCGTCTTCACGCCGTCAACGGCGATACAGTATCTGAAACGGAAGCTCGCTGAGCGGGTCGGAGACCGACAGGAGCTGCTCATTCCGACCGGAGAATCACCCTTCGAGACAGCGAGTCTCGGCAAGCCGTAACACCAATCCCTTAGTGGATATCGGGGGACGTCTAAGTATGTCAAATCAGTCTGAAGATGACGTTCGTGTTTGGCTTGTCGAACGGACGTACTCCGATGACGAGCAGAACCTGATCATCCTCACCTACGCAACACCCGATGGAGAACAGTACTATCGGAAGGAACGCGCACTCACGTCCTTCACCGACGTCCGAGATACGACAGCAGCAGTCGATGCTGAACCCGGCAATCTTGGCATGGTCGATGACCCCGACCTCCAGGAGCAATACGCGGCCGAAGCACAGCGAATGCAGGAGGTTCACGACCCGGACGACGTGATCTGATACCCGCCAGTAGACATCGCCCCAAGCCATGGGTTATGTCGTGGCAGGCCTTAGTCGGGGTATGCGCGAACTCGTCTTCGCTCTCGAATACGAGCCCGGCTGCAACAGGGTGGCGGACGCCCTCGCAGACCACCCCGACGCTCGCGTTCGTTCACTCTCGCTGCACGCCACTGCCGACCAGCTCTGGCGAGTCGACCATGCCACCGGCACTCCGGACGCACTCGACGCCATCGAGGACGCGTTTCGCAACAGCGACTACTACGCCGACTGTCTCGCCACCGAGGACTGCGGCGCAACCCAGACCACCCGTGTCCTCGACCGCACGGACGACACGCTCATCCTCTACTCCGACTGGGAGCGGACCCCTGCCTGTGCCTCAGTCCCCCACATCGCCCGCGACCACCTCGGCGACGGTGTGCTGTTCGAGACCCGTCACGAGGGCCGCCACTACACGTGGCGGCTCATTCACTCCGACGAGGGCGATGTGGCGGCGTTCTTCGATTCCCTCGGGGTTGCCGTCGGGGAATGCGCCCAGATGGAGATGCTCCGCACCGCGGATACGACGACATCAGCTGGGGGAGGCGACGGGACACCGAGCGGCCTGCCGCCAGCACAGGAGGCCGCACTCCAGGCCGCTGTCGAACACGGCTACTACGAGTCACCCCGCGAGGTCGACGTCGGCGAACTCGCCGAGCATCTCGACGTGCCACGGTCAACACTCACCTACCGACTCCGTCGGGCGGAAGAACATTTGGCGAAGCAACATGTCGCCGGCGAGCGGGTAGCGGAAGAACGGCTGGCATCGCACTGAGGGCCGCAGTTGGAATATTCCAACAAAGACATATGGAACTCCCACTCCTACCGTGAGGTAATGACAGAGAATCCGGACGCAGCAGGAGAAACGAGCGGCGGCGGACAGCGACGTGAGCTGACCGCCCGCCTCGCCGTTCCCGAGATGGACTGTCCCTCTTGCGCCCAAAAGGTGGACAAGAGCCTCCAGCGTGTCGACGGCATTACTGACGCCACGCTCCAGCCGACCACCGGCACGGCCAACGTCACGTACGACCCTGATCGGACTAGCGAAGCCGACGTAATCAAGGCGATTGAAGGCGCCGGCTACGAGGTCGTCGGGGGCTCGGACGCTGAGGGCGATGATGAGGACAACCAGGCGACCGACGGCGTCGACATCGCGCCACCATCGGAGGTCTGGACGAGTCCTCGCGCGAAGAAGACGTGGCTCGGCGCGGCGTTCGTCACGCTCGGCCTCCTCTTCGAATTCCTCCTCACCGGACAGAACGTCACGGTGGCGAGCGTCCTCGAGTACCCGCTCCACATCGCAGATGTCCTGTTCCTCGGCGCCGTCGCCGCCAGCGGCATCCCCGTCGTCCGTAGCGGGTACTACTCCGCGAAGAACCGAAGCCTCGACATCGACCTGCTGATGGGGACGGCGATCATCGCGGCGACCGGTATCGGCTACTTCGTCGAGGCCGCCACGCTGGCCGTCCTATTCAGCATCGCCGAGCTGCTCGAGGACTACGCGATGGACAGGGCACGGGACTCCCTGCGCGAGCTGATGGAACTCTCGCCCGACGAGGCGACCGTCCTTCGCGATGGTGAGGAAGTGACCGTTCCCGCCGAGGAGGTCGACGTTGGCGAGACCGTCGTCGTCCGCCCCGGCGACAAGATTCCGCTCGACGGAACGGTCATCGACGGCGAGAGTGCAGTCGACCAGTCGCCGATCACGGGCGAGAGCGTCCCCGTCGACAAGACTGCCGGCGACGAGGTCTACGCCGGCGCGATCAACGAAGAGGGGTACCTCGAGGTAGAGGTCACCTCGACCGCTGGCGATTCGACGCTCTCGCGCATCATCGAGATGGTACAGGGCGCACAGGCGAAGAAGACCGAGTCTGAGCAGTTCGTCGACCGCTTCTCCGGCTACTACACACCCCTCGTCGTCGTGCTGGCAATCCTGACCGCCGCTATCCCGCCGCTGGTTATCGCCGACCCCATCTCGGTGGACGTGGCCGGGTACGGGTTCACTTTCGCCGGCGACTGGCAGACCTGGTTCATCCGCGGGCTCACCCTGCTGGTAATCGCCTGCCCCTGTGCGTTCGTCATCTCCACACCCGTCTCGGTGGTGTCGGGCATCACCAGCGCCGCGAAGAACGGCGTCCTGATCAAGGGCGGCAACTACCTCGAAGCGATGGGCGAAGTCGATGCCGTCGCGCTCGACAAGACGGGGACGCTCACGAAGGGCGAACTCGCCGTCACCGATGTCGTCCCGGTCGGCGACACCACTGAGGATGATCTGCTCCGTCGCGCCGCCGGGCTGGAGCGGCGCAGTGAGCACCCCATCGCTGCGGCGATTCTCGCCCGTGCTGAGGAGGCGGGCGTGGGCGACCTGCCCGACCCGAGTGGCTTCGAGAGCCTCACGGGGAAGGGCATCCGGGGCGAGATCGACGGCGAGACGTACTATGCGGGCAAGCCCGCGCTCTTCGAGGAGCTGGGCTTCGACCTCGCTCGAGCACGCCGCGAGACAGACGGCGGCGTCGTGGCGGAAGAGGCGACCGAGGCCGACGACGGGGCGTTCGCCGAGGACGCGCTCACCTCACTGGAGCGGGAGGGCAAGACGGTCGTTATCGTCGGGACGGAGTCGGAACTGCTGGGTGCAATCGCCATCGCCGACGAGGTGCGCCCGGCCTCGAAGCGGGCTGTCGAACGCCTGCACGAGCTGGGCGTCGAGCGCGTGGTGATGCTGACCGGGGACAACGAGGGCACCGCCCGCGCCATCGCCGAGCAGGTCGGTGTCGATGAATATCGCGCCGAACTCCTACCCGACGAGAAGGTCGACGCAGTCGAGGAGTTACAGGCGGAGTACGGGGAGGTCGCGATGGTCGGCGACGGCATCAATGACGCCCCCGCGCTGGCCACTGCGGAGGTCGGCATCGCGATGGGCGCGGCGGGCACCGACACCGCCCTCGAAACGGCTGATATTGCGTTGATGGGCGACGACATCGGGAAACTCCCGTACCTGTACGACCTGTCGCATACGGCCAACGGCGTGATCCGGCAGAACATCTGGGCGAGCCTCGGCGTGAAGCTTCTGCTCGCGTTAGGCGTGCCGCTGGGCCTGGTCAGCGTTGCGCTGGCAGTCGTTGTCGGAGATATGGGGATGAGCCTCGGCGTCACCGGGAACGCGATGCGGTTGTCACGAATCGAGCCCGATCGAATCATCGACGCCTGATTCTGCGGCGGGAAGTGCGGGCAGGACGCTCTTCTTTCGGGACTTACCTCCGCTACATCGAGACTAGTTGTGGTTTGTCTGGGGCAGAAAGGACTGAGCCCCACCGTTGGCTCGTGATTTGATGCCCGAGAATTCAGACGACGATCCATTCCACGATTGCGAGTTAGATCCCGACGCAGTCCTCGGGACGCGCACCTTCCACGATGTCCTGTTCACCGATGAGACGGAGACACCGGTGAACGTGCTCACTGGCGAGACGCCCGCACATTCACAGGCGACCGTCGAGGAAGCGAAGGAGTTCGCTGCGAGTATTGACACCGACACGCCACAGATTGCACTTCCGGCGTCAGTTGAGACGCAAATCGAGACGCAGAGTAAGCCCTACACGTCGGCTGCGTTCTTCCACTTCAAGGCGACGGGCTCGCTAAGGCGTCACCGCGCCTACCACGCCGCATATGACTCGGATGCGTTCACCGTCGACTTCGAAGCTGACTACGAGTCCGGAAACCTGACCATCACAGTCGATCGAACGAACGAGTCCTAAGAATCGACCGCTAGATCAGGGTTTTTCGAGCGCCGGCGATGGGTGCCGGCGCAGCAGGAGCGAACGATCAACCACTCCCGGTGCGTCGGCGTTTCGAGGTGTTCGAGATGCACATGGTAATTTACGCTCTGGTAGAAGAATCGACCCACGACGACGCACTGGCCAGCGGAAAGTCGGTGTTCGACCGCCTGGTCGGCGCGGACCCACACGCCGGCGCAGTCTTCGACTACCACGTGACGTTCGATGAGGAGGACACGTCCGTTGCGGGGAAGGCGCGATGGGGTGAATTGCCGACTGCAGCCCCCGTCGACTCCGATGCCGGCCAAGACCTGCTTGAGCGTGGCTGGGAGGCGACGAAAGAGGAGTTCGAGCGGAATCTCGACCGGGTGAAAGAGGCCATCGACGAGCTCTCCGATGAGGAGATCATGCGCGACGAAGATCTCGCTCGGCACGCCTTCCACCAGGTTGGCGCCTACGACGGGCCAACGATCTTCCTGTACAACGAATATGCGAACGGGATCCGTCACCGTGAGCAGCTGGATCGAGTGCTGGAGGAGAGCGAGGAGCTCTGGATCGTGCCCGCCGACGTCCACTTCTAACAGATGTCCCGGATCACAAACTGGAAGCGCGAGAGCCGCACGCCCACACTCGCATACCGGAATACCGAGACCGGCGCTCGGGCGGTCTTACACCGAGCGCCGGATTCATACCGCTACAAGTGGCGTGGCGTAATCCTCGTCGACGGCTACCCAGTGTGGTCGCGGGGGTACGAGACGAAGGACGCGAAATCGTTCCGTGACGAGCTCCGTGACCGGCCAGCGCCCGAACTGAGTTGTCCCGAGTGTCCGAACAGCGATATAGCAATCGGTGGGAAAACGGCTGACGGTGCGAAGGTTCAGCGCTGGGTCGAGTGTCGGAACTGTGGGTACGAAACATCCTCGCGAATCGTGTACGGCGCCGAGCGCTGATTGATAGGAGCGTATCTGCGGTGACGTTTATTTTGGGCCGGAATGGGTGGCCCGTCTCAATCGGGCCAGATTCACAGATGAGTCTGGAAGTCATCGACCGCCACAGCGAAGCACTGTTCGAGTTCCTCTGGTGTCCCGTCTGCGGGCACGAGATATTCAGTCACATTCCGTTCGAAGGTGTGTTCTGCAAGAACTGCAACACGCAGGTCAAACTGCAAGAGTCACGGGAAACACGCGGCTACGAGGAGGCCGTCCTCGCCTGCTTTGACACCGATTCGACGTGGAACCTCCACGTCGACGAGAAGCTCCGTCGCGATCTTCCGGATGGGTCGGCGCGGGTGAAGGTCCTCGGTGCCCCAGGCGACTATGAGGTCGACTGGTGGAGTCCGAAGCCAGATGAGGACTGGGAGCCGATCGAACGTGGTGAGTTCGACGACGCCGAGGAACCTTCGGAGGTTTCTCATTTGGCTTAGCGAAGCACTGCTGCAAATCTAAATGATGCCACCGATGGCGAGCAGGCCGACGACGAGCAGCAGCGTCGCGACCACACACCCTCCAGCGAGCAACTTGTTCTCCATCACCTTCTCGTGGATCGGCATCGCGGCGTACTCCTCGCGGAAAGCCTCGAGATTCTCCTCGTCGTAGAAGTACTTCGTCTTCAATGCGAACCGTTCCGTCACCGCGCAGCCCGTACAGACCGGTTCGCCTTCCAGCCGCTCCGTTTTGGTGTGGCTGGAGCAGGCGATGGCCCCGCAGTTCGGACAGTAGGTGTACGTCTCGTCGCCGCCGCTCGTGTCACAGTGGACGCAGCGGTGGATGCCGTCCTCCGCTGTCACTCGTGACGGGCCTGCCGCGTAGTACTCGTAGGGATAGGTGTACTCCTGGAGGTCGGTCGTGTGCCGAACCTCGGGGAGGTATACGGGCTCGATCGACTGCACGGAGATGTCCGAGCGGTTCGGCTCGCAAGTCTTGTTGTACGTGACGTTGTTGTCGCCGGTGTAGGTCACCGTCGTCGTGTGGTGCTGCTGGAGCCGCTCGACGGCCCACTCCTTGTACTCCGTTTGGGTCTGCCCGAACCGGCGCTCCTCGACGTCGTCGAACACCTCCGCGAACTGCTCGGTATCGAGGTCGACCGTCGCGTGGAGGTTCTCGGTGACCAGCGTCGCGACGTCCTCGTCGACGACCTGCGGCTGCCCGCGTTCGGCGTGGGCAACGAATCGCGTCCGGTCGTTGACCCGGTGAATGACGCCTACCGACGTCTCGAAGACGGCGTTCGTGTCCGCGATAACCGCGACCACCGGGCGGAACGTCACCGACGAATGCGGTTCTGGGAGGTCGGCGGCCTCGATGTTCTCGATGTCGCGGAACGCCTCCACGACGGGCGCGTCGACGTCGACGGCCGGGTCGTACGGGCGTAGGGTATCGTCGCAGAGAATCTCGATGCGCCCGTTGTAGAGGTCGAGACCGATCTCGTCGGCGATCTCCCGGAGGTCCTCGCCATCAAGCAACTCGATTGGATGGGGATCGTCATTTTGCTGGAGGCGCTGGGCGTACTCCTGAGCCGGGTTCGTAAACCGGCCGGTCGTGACGACCATCCCGCGTTTCGGGCCGTCGAAGTCGAACGTCGCGATTGCTGAGTGGAGCTTCTGGACGACCGGTCGCCCGACCGTCCCCGTGTGCTTGCACTCAACGATGATCGCGCGCCGCATGCCGTCGACGACCTCCTCCATGATGACGTCGCGACCCTCGTCGGCGGTTCGGTCGGCCTGACGGACGTTCTCGTAGCCGAGATTGCGGAAGACGTCCTCTATCACGTCCTCGAACTCGAACCCTGAGAGATCGTCCAGTACAGCCATTCCGATATACCTGGACAGTACGTTGCAACTGTCAAATACGTTGCCGAACGCAGCTACGTCCTGTTTTTGAACCCCCGAGAGGGGTGCGGGGGTGATCGAACGAGCCTCCCGCGAACCAACCTATGAGTGGAATCAGCGACCCACGCTCACACGTACAGTCACGGACTTCGGCAGATCCCGACGTCATCTACGTCGGTTACCGTCGTCGAGGCCGCGCCATCGTCGAGAAGCAATCGGACCAAGAACAGCTCACGCCAGAGCGGAGTCTCAAGCTGGCGAATCACAGTCCTTCGGGCTTCGAATGGGGATATGGTGGCAGCGGGCCGGCCCAACTCGCACTCGCCCTCCTGCTCGATTACACCGACGATGAGGAGGTAGCGCTTGCGGAGTACAAGGCGTTCAAGACCGAAGTGGTGAGCCAGCTAGAGTGTACAGGCCCTGACGGCTGCTGGCGACTCACCGGACGCGAGATAGATGCAGCCCTTCGTGAGATAGTCGACGATCCAGTCGCACCGTCCGTCAACTAACGACCACAGAGAGCAATCAATGTCAGAACACACCCAGCACCCTCGTACGGACGCAGAATCGCCGCAGAACCGTGAGCGTCAGGCACCAACCGAGTACGTCGAGCGAAGCGATGTCGGCGTCTCACTCACCGTCAAACTTACTCGCGGTACTGGCACCCGCGATCAAGACAAGATCACGGCCAAAGTGAAGGGTAAGACGCTCGAAGACGCCCGCGAGGATATGGAAACCCTCCGCGAGTATATCCACAACCTCGCTGAGGACACTCGCCAGATCCAGCCAGCCGACCCACACGAATAGTACTTTTTTGACTATTGCACAGAATTGTGTAACCAAAGGATGTACGAAGTGTGCGGTGAGAAGGAACTCAAGGTCATCCTCGCGCTTGACCCGGGCGATTCCATCTCAGGCGTCGCGCGGAAAATCGACGAGAACCGGGAGACGATCCGTCGCGTCGTGAATTGCCTCGAGGAGGCGGGATACGTCGCGTACGACGATGGGCTTCATCTCATCGATCAGGCGCTCCGAGACGCCGGTCTCGAGTTCCTGACAGCGTCAGCAAACATCTCGCCACCGTCGATCTCAGAAGCCTATGTCCTCCCGCAGTTCGCGGGGATGGAGTATGCATACACTAGCATCGATGCGGTCTACGTCTGGACCCGCGGTGGCTACCAGGTCGCTCGCGACCCAGAGGACTATTCGCTGTTCATCGCCGTCCACGAATCCGAACTCGACGCCTGGGCGGAGTTCTTCGAGCGGTTCGGAATACCGACTGCAGAGGATCGCCAGCCCGCTGACGACCTCGATGGTTCGATACAGGTGGTCCTCCAGTCGGAGGCACAGATCGAGGCCGAGATGGTCGACGGACGGCCCGTTATCTCCCTCCAAGAAACCGTAGCGTTCGCAAACGAGCACTACGCACACTTCCAGTCAGCCCTCGACATGCTCGACCGTATGTACGACGAGGTCGACACTGACGCGAACTACCGTCCCAGCTGACTTGGAGTTCTGACAAGAAGTTCTTTGACTGGGAGTGGTCTGGCCGCTGTTTGTTGTCGCCTTGAGAGAGCGGAGGCGAACAAAAATGAGCGATTCGTTGAATTCATCCGTCGAATCAGACGGTCTCACACCGGAACAGCGTCTTGAACCGCCAAACACCCGACTCATCAATGCTGGTATCGCGACGATTCACGACATGGAGACGCTCCGAGCCTGCGTCGCCTACGAGAACGCGAACCAGCAGCGCGTCCAGATTCTTCGCCAGCTCAAAGATCGGGCCAGCGAAATCCGCGCACAGGACGTTGCAATAGTTGACCGCGGGGTCAAATGAGCGATATGCCCGAGATCGCCCATATCCCGGAGGGGATATGATAGCGTATCAGATTTCCACGCGGTAAATAACCCAGATAACGATGACTTGTGGATGATCGAGCCGCTTGGCTACCAACAATCAGGTCTACGGTGATTTCGACACTCAGTAAACCGATTACCGAGCTGAATATGTAGAAACCAAACCCGAGTTCTACGCTATCTAACAAGAATCGATCTAAAGGAAGAGTGACGCGGCGGTAATGTTATACCTTAAAATCCTTTTTTCTATCTACAATGAGACAAGGGGTCGAGCTGGTGGATGAAGATATTTCATCATTTGAACCGAAGCAGGCAGTCAAATTCTTTCGTGATCTAATCTGGGCTTCTGCGCCCGATGCGGGAATTCAATCGGAGACCCACGTGAATCTAAATATCTACACATCAGATGGTGGAATTGACGCTGAGGCAGAAAATGAATTTGAGGTAGAAGTGACCACTGCTGACAAAACAAATCTAATTCCGGAGGGAAGAACCGGATACCAAATAAAAACTGGCAGCAAGCCATCAACGTCAGATTGTCAAAATGAATTATTGAATAGTGATGGTCACATTAAATCATATGTGAAGGATGTCGTGTCTTCTGGTGGGAATTATGTATTCGTCACGTTCTCTCAACTGACCTCTGAAGAGAGGGATGAACGCATCTCGGCGATTGAAAACCAGCTCAGTGAGAAGGGCTATGACAAGGGGAATGTACAGCTTTTCGCCACCAACCAATTGGTCGAATTTGCCAATCAGTTCCCCGGCCTCATTTTCAAATACACTTCTATTGAGGGGGGCGGTATTGATATTGGGACTTGGTCTGAACGGAGATCTAATCGAGTTCCAGAAACCTTTGTCGAAACCGATGATCGAAGAGAAGCCAAGGAGAAGCTAAGATCCCTTCTCAAAAGAACGGATGAGTTTGAAGACATTGACAAGTGCCCAGTTTGCAGAGTCCGAGGAACCTCTGGGTTGGGGAAAACCCGCTTAGTATACGAGTCTGTAAATCACGAACAATTTTCGAATCGGGTTATCTACGAAGACGCAGATGACTTTGAAGGATGCGAGTTAGCGACGACCCTGGAGATGGATGAGAGTCGGCAAGCAATCATTATCCTCGATAACTGTTCAAGAGAACAGCACCGGGCCTTCAACAATAGGTACGGTTCCTACGATCGATTGGCATTGATCACAATCTCGACTGACCGAAGCAAGGTCGCTTCTGATCTTACTTTGACGATTGATCGGTTGCAAAAGGATGATTTGAGAGAGATTTTAGGAAATGAGTATCCAGAGGTACCAAGCCACACCGTAGACCGCTTCGCAACAATTGCGGACGGGTACCCTGAGATGGCATTGCTTTTAGCGGAGCGGTACACCAGAGATGATACGGAAGAGAGCGTCGTTGAAGTCTCTGATTCGACGATCTTTGACCGTCTACTGGTGGGGGACGAGCAAGATGCGCCTGAGCTCAGAGCTGTAAAGCGGATCTTGACGCCCTTTGCATTCTTTGACCGGATTAATTGGTCAGATAACGAGAGCCATCGAGAGTGGATTGTCCGAGCGTTTAATCTGAAATCTGATTACTCCGATGAGGTCATTTCTGAAGTTGTTCAGTATGAGAAGAATCGGGGTGTGCTAAGCGGTGACGACGTACTCTCGCTGCGAACGATTCCATTGGCAACCTACCTGATGAGATCTGCGCTTGAAAGGGATGCTTCGATTCTTGATTCAATATTCCATGAGAGTTGTCCGCCGAGGCTGTTGTGGAGCTTTGCTGAGAGAATTCCCTATGCCAACACCATAGACCAAGCGGTGGAGTGGTCCACAATAACACTCCTCAGAACAGAGTGGTTTGGGAGCTCTGGATTCAAAGCGAACATTGGGCCAGTCTTCCGAGGTCTTGCCGAAGTAACTCCGGGAGAAGCTTTAGAGATACTAGAGAGGTTCTTGGGACCGATGGAGCGTGAAGAATTGGAGAATATTGGGGGACGGAGACCTATCCTGGAAAGCCTGCGTCGGATTGCGGTTTGGGAGACGCACTTCTTTGGTGCAGCTCTACTCCTCAAGAAGTTGGCCGAGGCTGAGAATGATGACAAATTTGTAAACAACTCCACAGGATTGTTCGCGGATTTATTTTCGCCACACTATGGCCCATACGCTCCAACCGAGGTTGCTCCAATGGATCGATACCCACTTTTGGAGGATTTGCTAACTTCGAGGGACTCCGAAAAACACAGGGTGGGATTAGAGGCAGCCGAGCAAATATTGTCAATTAGAGGCAGTAGGGGTGGTGGAATACCCCACCGACAAGGTGCCAAGCCAGCACCAGACTTGTGGGTGCCCGAAAATAATGAACAGAGAATCGAATATTTTAGAGAAGTATGGAAGCTAGTAGAAAGGAACCTCGGACGGTTCCAAGAAAAGCACTTTGAGAAGGCACTAGATATTCTCTTGAACAATTGCCGGAAGCTGGCTGAGAGCGAGGACCTCACCCCCATTATTCAGGATACGTTTCGTAATTTGTTGGACCGCAAGGACGTGGACGCGAACGACGTGATCTCCGCCACAAGTGGGATTGTCCATTATGACGCAGGTGAATATCCGATGGAGCTCCGCGAATCTTGGGAGGAGTTCGAAAAGGAGATCACAAACCGCGATTTCCACACGAAGCTTAAACGATACGTAGCAGGCTATAACTTGGTAGATCGTTCTGAAGAGCGTGAAGAAATAACCGAGAGGAGGATTGCCTCTCTTGCCGAGGAGATCACGGAAAATCCGGCTCTCATCACCGATGAGTTAGAATGGATGCACGAAGCCTCTTCTGAAAATGCAGGAGATCTTGGTCGGGAACTGGCAAAGCGAGACAACGATCTCGAACTTATTGACATCCTCCTATCCGGTTTACATTCGGTCGAGCCAGATGCCTCGTGTAGGCTATTTGGAAGCTACCTATACGAAGTGGTAGATTCCTGTGAGGAAGCCCCCAAGAACGTTTTTGATCGAATGATAGATGATCAACATCTCATCAACTTCTTCCCCTTCTTAGTTCGCAGAGCAGACCCATCGGACGGAGCAGCTGAACTGATTTTAGATACTGTCCAAAATGGTGATATTCCACTCCGTAAGATCAGCCAGATCGAGACTATTGCGCGAAGTGGAGAATTATCTGAGGAAATGTTCTTAGAGATCGGGTCTTACTTGATCGATAAAGATTCAGGTGAAGCAGTTGCGATATTGGTCAATTTGGCGGAAGACTTCTATAGGCGGGATGATGCTCCGAGTATCAATGAAGATTTAATTATACAAGCACTCACTCACCCCAGTCTCGTCAATAAGGAATCTGAGGTGGCCGTGGGCGGGCACTGGATCGAGTGGGAACAATTAGCAGAAATGACAATTAAACAAGATATAACTAACGGATATGACATCGCTGGTCCAATCATTGGTTCATTGGGAACGAAGGGAAGCATCGCCGGAATCCGAGAGATCCTCGACATCGTCTTACGACCATTATTGGAAGAAGATCCGGAGAAGGCCTGGGAGCTGGTTGTGGATGGATTCGACACCGACTCCAGCCGAGTTAGAATAGAAGCTTGGTTAGCGGGAACTGGAATAGATTCAGATGATCCTGCTATTCTGTTAGTTCCTGAATCTGTCTTATGGGATTGGGTTGATGTGAACCCGGAAGAACGTGGTCCACAACTAGCACGTTGTATACCACCAATGGAACACGACGGATGGTGGAATTTAGCTCACGAAATACTCATTCGTTATGGGGATATCGATGACGTTGTTGAGGATTTGAACGCCATAGAACAAGGTGGAAGGTGGGGGAATGACATATTCCGAAATCGTCGAGATAAACTACAGCGATTGCGTTCGAAATCTTCGGACCAAAACGTTCGCCGATGGATATCCCAGAAAATTCGTGAGGTTGAGCGATTTCTATAACCATTCCGGGTACCTTCTGTGATGCTAATCCAGCTCGATAACCGATGAGGGACATCCACGATGCTGTATTTCGCCATGTATGCTGCACGCCAATTTTTTCAGAGTTGGAGTAGATCCCGAGTTTGGCTTTCCTCCCCGAACACCATCGTGATGCACTCATGCTCTCTATTCAGCACCGTCGTGAGATCTATTACTAATTGAGGCCTTCCAACAAGGCCGAATTGCTATAGTCTGAACTATAATAGTCTGAGTTCTAACTTTGAAGCGACGCTGAGGGGCTAATAGCCGGTGGTGGTTTTTCGACCCCCAGCAGGGGCGCGGGGAATCCGAACGCCCGCATGCAACCGATGGAGATGAATTCGACTACCGACCCACGAGCAGTCGTACAGGATGCGAGTGAGCGATGGCAGGCGAGTGCAGACTGCGTTGAGTACGTCGGAATGCGTGTCGAGGGAACGCCAGTGGTCCTGAACCTCACCGCACACGAACGCCTCACCCCCAATCGAAGTCACAATCTCGTGCGGCATAGCCCGGCGGGATTCGACTGGGGCTACGTTGGGAGCGGCCCGGCACAGCTCGCCTGTGCGCTCCTCCTCGATTACACCGACGACGAAACCGTCACCCAGCAACACCACATCCAGTTCCGCGACGACGTGGTCAGTCAGTTGGTGTGTGATGGCCCGGCCGACTGCTGGCACCTCACCGGGGAGGATATCGAGGCGGCACTCGCTGAATTCGAAGAGTACCGAGCACTCACGCCAGATGGTGGGACGCCGTCATCGTCACTGCCGGCGAATTGGAGTGCGGTGAGCCGGGCAGATCGGACAGTCTTCCAACGCCGGGATATCGACCACTACGTCGTCCTCGCCGAAGGGAGCGAGGAGTGGTTGATCATACTTTGCGCGCAGGGCGACCGGGCGTATCCCGCCCCGCTTGACCATCGAACATTTCCGGTTGAGAACGATCCTGCTTCAGCCGTTCAGGAACTCGTCGCTGAGAGTAACGACCTCGTTGAGCCAGAGGAGGAGATCTGATGGAGAAATTCCGGCTTTCGCGGGCCACGTATCAGCTCATCGAACGCGCCGTCACGGCGCTGGAGTGCATCGGCCGAGAACTCAAGCGATACAACGACCGGCACGAGCGAACAGCTGGGAAAGACACAGACGAGACGAATCCCGTCGAATGATGACTGGCGAAGCGACGCTTGATGACTTCGAGACCGAGAATTCAGCTGATTCGATGCGCTCGCTCACCGACAAGGAGGCCATCAAGCACGTTGGGGATGTTCGGGATTTCCGGACCTGGTGGGAGGAGATTCTCTCGCAGGTCGAACTCGTCGCCGAGGACCTCTTCGAGTTCATCCGAAAAGCGCAGGAGATCGATCTCGAGTTCTCCGAGCTCCCGTTCACCGTCACCGAGTTTTACAGCCTGCTTGGCTTCCCGGACTACCTCGCAGAGCGTGCTGCCGAGGATGCCGAGGCGAACGCGGCGTCACCGTTCGAGATCGATATGTGGACGCTGCACTCCGGTGCGACGTACGCGCTCACCCACTTCTTCCAAGGCAAGGAGGGTGCGGCGCTGGACGGCTACGTTCGCACGGCCAACGACATCCTGTTCAACCCAGAGGGCACCGTCGAGCGTGTCGAGCGAGCCTACGAGGAGCAGTTGGAGGCGGACGGCGAGGACGGGTCGCAGGCGTCGCTCACCGGCGAGCGGGCACTCGCAAACATCGAGCGCGTCAGCGACGACCTGCAGGAGAAGGTCGACCAGTTCGAGAAGCGTGAGGACGCGCTGCGTGAGCGGTTCCAAGAGGCAATGGGCTAAGAGCAGTCGGAGAGAAGATTCGCCAGGATTGCTTCCGTTCTAGCGGCTGGAATCCACTGCTGACAGTATTAAGTGAGTAGGGGCGTACCCAGAGACCATGTCTATTGAGCATAATCCGACTCTCGACGCGCGAGAGCCACAGCAGGGGGATATAGAGACCTTTGAAGAGTTGGGTCCTGGTGATTCGGTCAAATTCTTTGAATGGCCCGTCGAGCTGTTGACCGTCATCGGCTGGGAAGAAGACGACAATGTCGGGAAGCGGGTAAGAGTAGAAGCAGAAGGAGGCGAGTCGTTTCTCTACCAAGTAGACGGCCATCTCTGGCATTACGTCCCTGAGGATGAGTTCGCCGGAGAAAGCAATCCCTTCCCAGTCCAGAATCTCACAGTACTCGAATCCCCAGAGGCCTAACCAGACTTGAGGGGAGTCCGTGGAGAATTGGTTTCTCTTTTGGATTGGCTCGGTTTACGCATTTCCGCTATTTTCTGTCGCCCACTCGAGTAACGGTTCCAGTCGTGTTCGAACCTCGTCGCCATCCTCTGTCAACGCATATTCGACACGCGGTGGGATTTCGTTGTACTGCGTCCGTGAGACGAGCCCTGACTCCTCGAATTCGTTCAGGCGTTTCGAGATTGTCGACGTGCTCGCTGTCGGGAGGTGATCTTCGATCTCCGCGAATCGCAGTGAGTCGTGTGCGCCGATGATGCTAACGAGTTGCATCGCGTATTTCCGGCTCAACGTGTCGATAACTCCTGTGAGCGGACAGTAGCACGTCCCCTCAACATCGCACGTTGGCGCCGGTGAAGTAGTATCCGCCATAGCTTCGTAGTTTCCAACCTACTCTATAGCTTCGGACTCTGGAGTATAAGAACTTCCCGTCGTAAAGTATAGGCACAGATGACCCAGACGTCCGACTATGATCTCGTTATTCTCGGCGGTGGCGCCGCAGCCTTTGCCGCGATCACTGAAGCGAGCCGCCGAGATCTGTCAACGGCGATGGTGAACACCGGCCTGCCAATCGGCGGGACCTGCGTAAACGTCGGCTGTGTCCCGAGTAAGCACCTGCTCGCGGTCGCCGAGTACGGCGCTGCAGCATCGGAGAACCCCTTCGACGCCGTTCGATACCCCGAGGAGCCGACTGTCGACTGGGCTGACGCACTCGACGGGACCGACGGTCTCGTCGAACGGTTCCGGCAAGAGAACTACGTTGACGTCGCAGAACACTTCGAGACCGACATCTACGAGGGCTACGGCCAGCTGGTCGACGACACGACTATCGAGGTCGTCGACGGCTCCGACGAAGGCGCGCGCATCACTGGGGAGAAAGCGCTCGTCGCAACCGGCAGTTCACCGTGGGCGCCGCCCATCGACGGCCTCGACGACGTTGACGAGCGAAGCTCGTCAGCCCATCAGACGCAGTCTGATGACGTCGACTACTACACGAGTGAGACAATCCTCGAGGAGCGCGACCTCCCAGAGAGCATCGTGATGCTTGGTGGCGGATACATCGCACTGGAGTGGGGCCAGATCCTCCACCGTGTCGGCGTCGACGTGACCATCCTCCAGCGCTCCGGTCACGTACTCTCAGATATGGAAGGTCAGCTCGGCCGGGAGATGCAACGAGCCTTCAACGAGAAGGGAATCGACGTCGTGACCGGTAACGACTTCCAGCAGGTTCAGGATGTGGCTACCGACAGTGGTGCTGACCCTGGTCAGAAGGGCGTCGCTGTGGAGACTGTTATCGAGGGCGAGGAGCGAGCGTTCACCGCAGAGGCGTTATTCGTCGCGACCGGCGTCCAGCCCAACAGCGAGGACATCGGCTTGGAAGCAGTCGGCGTCGAGACCGAATCCGATGGCGCGATTCGCGTTGACGAGCATTTCCAGACGACCAATCCCGACATCTACGCGGCGGGGGACGTGATCGGCGAGCCCGAACTGGAGACGGTCGCCGCCAAGGAGGGCAATCACGCCGTCAAGAACGCTTTCGGGGACGAGGGCGTCAGCATTGACTACGACGCAGTGCCAGCAGTCGTGTTCACCAGCCCGGAAGTCGCCGCGGTCGGGACGACCGAACTGGAGTACATGGACGAGCACGGCACCTGTTCGTGCCGAACCGTCCAGATGGCGGATGTCCCGCGAGCGAAGGCCGTCGAGAATACGGATGGCCTCGTCCAGGTCGTCAAACACCACGAGACTGACGAGATCGTCGGCGTCCACATGGTCGGGCCGCGTGCCGCCGACATGATCATGGAAGCCACGCTGGCTGTGAGGTTTGGGCTGACTGTCGACGACATCATCGACACCGTCCACCCGTTCCCGACGTTCAGCGAGGCGTTCAAACACGCCTGCCAGGCGTTCCGTCGGGACACATCGACGATGAGCTGCTGTATCGAATGAAACGGGCTCATAGCCACTGGTAGCGAGATATAGTAATTCGAAGTTGCGTAGGAGGAGGAAATTCTGGTCTGGGATTCCAGCTGAGGATCATCGCTCGGCAGCCACCTTTTTTGAAAAAACCAGCCGGTGCTGTATAGAGTATCGTTTTTGTTGGCCCTCAAGGGGTTGAGGGCCCCGATATGGAGAGAGCAGACGACGCCGAGAATGACGAATTCCCGCCAGAGAAGCGGCTTGAACCATCGAACACGCGCCTGATCAAGGCAGGAATCGCGACGATTCCGGATATGGAGACCCTCCAGGAGTGTGTTGCCTACGAAAACGCCCACCAGAATCGGACGCAGATTCTTCGCCGGCTCAAGTGGAAGGCAGAAGAGCTGCGGGAGAACGAAGAGTAAGCCCTATTCTTAACCAACACACTCTGCGTGAGTTCCCCCCTATTGTTGGTTAATCCGCTGTGCCTCGGTTTTTCCGGCCCCTGAAAGGGTGCGGGGCAGCCAGCAGCGGCCTCGCGAGCCAAATCATGTCTCTCGAGCTGAGCTCCAGCGCCAGCACCGCCCGCGAAATCGCCGCCGCCAGACAAACAGACTTCGTGGCGTTCCTCCACCGAGCTCCCTTTGCCGGCGATGCTCTCGCCCTCGGATTTCTCCCCGGGTTTCGGGAAGACTGCGGGTATCAGACGGATCAGTACCTGAATCTCGAGATTCCCGTTGGGATGCTCGACAACGATTTCCGGAATCCCGATCTGGAGCGGTTCGTCGACCGCTTCTTCGAGTACGAACCAGAAGTCGGGGTCATCGGGGACGTCGACGAAATCGACGACATCGACGCCCACGTCGCTGCCGCTCGTGAGATTCAAGCGAGCTACCCAGAGGCCGATCTCATCATCGTCCCAAAGTCCCGAGCGGTGATCGACGCGATTCCCGAGGACCTCATCCTCGGGTATTCACGGGGATACGCCGACCGCCTGGCCCACGAATTCTCCGACCCAGCGGATTGGAGAGGGCGACGCGTCCACATCCTCGGCGGAAGTCCGCCCAAGCAGCTCAATGCCATTCGACAGCTGACCAGACCGACACTCACCGATGTGCCACCGGCAGACATCGTCGGGGTCGACTGGAATGGGCTCCATCGCGGCGCACAGTTCGGTGAGTTCTGGACGGCCGACGGCTGGGACGACAGCGGTCGCGACGCCGACCACGTCACCGTGCGAAAGACGGTGCGTCACAGCCTCGCTCGCATCCGCGAGTTCTGGCAGTCACATGGGATCTGGCCCGAGACGACACCAGAGGACGCTGGGTTACACTTGGAGTACGAGGGACCGAGTCCTGCCGATCTCGAAAAGGGAGCTTGCACCGAATGCGGAGCAAACGTCTGGCGAACACGTCGCGGCCCCTTCGTCGCTGAATACGATACCGGTGCAGTCTGTGGGTACTGCAGTTACGAGTGCTACTTCACCCATCGCCATCGGAAGGACCTCGAGGAGATCGCTGGCGAACAGAGTGTCTACATCCCTCCAGCGTGACGCAGCGTGCTGTTTTTCGAGCCCGGGGAGAGGGCGGAGGCTCGGTCGTGAGCCTTCGTCCAGAGGTGACTTTCCGTGAGCCAGCAACAACCTGTAGACGACGTTTCAGTCGATGAGATTCCGATCGAGATCTCGAACACCCATTCCGGGGAGATAGAACCAGCCGACGTGCCCGGAGAAATCGAGTCGATAACCCGTGGTTTAGCAAGCGAACAGCCGCCGACGAACCCACTGGTCGTGCTGAAAGCGGCCCGGTGGTGGTACATTCACGGCAAGGGCGGTACGGATCCCGCCTTCCGGTGGGCCATCGAGTGGGCGCGCCACCTTGCGACCGACACGCCTAGCGACGTCGAGCGGTTCGACGAGTTCCTCAAGTACCTCGTTACGGTCGGCTTCGCTGACGAGACCCACGAACTCCGATAACCGAGAGGGTAGTTTTTCTTCGCCCCCTGAGGGGTGCGGCGCGTTCTGAACTGCTGCAGTCGCGGTGAACTCGATTCGGTGAACACAATGGCTACGACCAGTAATCCGTCGGTTTCCTTCGAGGAGACCGACACGCGAGACGACGAGATGCACAGTACCATCGAACAGTGGATCGACGAGCTCGTCGCAGACGTCGACGAGGCAAAAGCCAGCCAACAGTTTCAAGAGTGGCTCGATGTCCAGTCCCGATTCCACGACTACTCCCATCGCAACACCCTCTTGATCAAGCTCCAGTGTCCCGAGGCAACCCGCGTGGCGGGCTACAATACGTGGCGGTCGGAGTTCGACCGGCACGTCCAAGAGGGCGAACAGGCGATCTGGATTTGGGCACCCATTATTACAAAGCAGTGCCCTGAGTGCGAGAACTCGCCGAGCTACCACGAGCAAAGCGACTGTGACTACGACGAGACACCGCCCGAGGAGTGGTCCAAAGGACTGGTTGGATTCAAACCAACGGCAGTCTTCGATGTGTCTCAAACCGAGGGCGAACCGCTCCCCGAGCTGGAAACCGAGGCAGCTGGAGACGCCGACGGCCTGGTGCCAGCACTCCTCGATGCAGCAACTACGCTCGATATAGACGTCCGTGTCGTCGACGCTGCTGAGTGGGAGCATGGCGACGCAAAAGGCGTCTGCAAACACCGGAATCTCCACGAATGCCAACCCGTCGTCGAAGCGAAAGCCCGAGCGAACCAGGCCGACCTCGCGGTGACGCTGATTCACGAGTACGCCCACGCACTGCTCCATTTCGATGTCGACGACGAACCCGAGCGCGCGAAACGCGAGGTCGAAGCCGAAGCCGTTGCGTACATCGTCGGGCGGTATTTCGACCTCGATACGAGCGGATCAGCGTTCTATCTTGCCGCGTGGCAGGACGACGATGCGGAGAGCATTCAGGAGCGTCTCGGCCGGATCAGTTCGACCGCGCAGGAGATCATCGGGACGGTCGCCGGGGGCTGAACACGCCTTCCCCGGCCGTTAACCAACATCTGGGGGGTGCTATCCCACTCTGTTGGTTAATTCGTTCGGCGTCCGACCCTGCGTGTTTCGATCGGTCCCAAGACATACCCCACCGACAGTCGATGTTATAGTTCAGAATCGAGTCGGCGCTGCTGGTCACGAAGGAACTCAACGACGGCATCGATATCCTGTTCGGGAACCGTTTGCTGTTCGAAGACACCTTTGAATGCGTCCGCGAAATCCTCCGACGTGAGTCGGTCGAGGACAGTCTCGATCCGACCAGCGAGTTTCGCGGACTCCCCGCGATGCAGATGAGTCGCGACCCGGTCGAAATCCGCGCCAGCAGCCAGCACCACCAGATCCCGGGAGTCTGCCTTGCGGCCACTGTGAAGTTTCACTGCAAACAGCAACTCCCGTTCCGGAATCCTGGCTGTTACCGGGCGCCCGGTTCGCAGTTCCTCCGTGACGGAGTGCTGGGCTAAATAGCGATACGACCACTCGGCCTCCGTCTGGCGGCACCCAAGCGCGTCGACCATCGCATCGAAGCGCACCGGATTCCCGATGTCCTTCTCAAACCGGATAGTACGGCCCTCGTAGAGCTCGTTTCGCTCGACATCGGCCGTTTTCTCGTAGCCGCGGTCGGTGAGAAAGTCGGTGTAGTCGTCGACCGCTTGTGCCGGAATGACGACATCGACATCCGTGGTGAAGCGCTGATTGAACGCCGCAATCGCCCACCCACCGACGAGCACGTACGGCAGGTCAGCGTCAATGACTGTCTCTAGGGTGTCCAGCAGCTCGTCTTCGCGTTCGCCGAGGCTCATGCATTGAGACGCGGATCCTCGTGGGACGCGTCGATATCACGATCGTACTCGTCGGCGATCATCTCCAACGCTGGCTCGTAGTTCACCCGGTACTCCAACATGTGCTCAATCGTCTCGTCCAACGGAATGACCGGATTGCCGTCGACCCACTCGCGAGTGATCTCCCCACTCGTCGAGAACAACACGTACGAGACGGTCGCGTCGTAGTCGCTCGCATCCGGCCGCTCTTCAATCCGGCTCGGAATCCCGAACTCATCAAAGAACGCCGTCCACTGTTCGACGTCCTGATCGGCGACCTGTATGAAGATCGGGTAGTCGTCGTGGCCGCGGGCGATCTGATAGCCGCCGTGGGTCCAGACGTAGACGCCGTCGATTTTCGTGTACGCAAAGGGCATCCCGGCGAAGTGCGGAATGACGTAGCCGTCGTCGATTGAGGGGGGAACAGCGCGAGAGATGGCCGCGACGAGATCGTAGTAGCGATCCCTGACAGCGTAATTCTCGATGTAGACGCCGTCCTCGCGCCGGATGAAGCCTGCGTCCTCCAACCGCTCGATCCAGTCGTAGACCCACGAGTAGGAGCCGTCGATCTTCTGGGCGATCCGACGAATCGAGTCGCCCGGCCGGGCCGCGACCATGATCTTCGCCGCGGTCTCGTCGACGTACTCCATCATCGTTAGTTATCGGTATCGCATCTAACTGTATTAGTCTTGTCCCCCGTATTCCCTATAAAATTATCTCTATACAAATATACCATTCTTGGCTCCGGTAATCCGATCCGGCTCAGAATTTGAGCGGAGATGAATTAACCAACAGAGGATACGATGGATCGCTATTTGTTGGTTAAGTTTTTCAGCGCCCGCCAAGGGGCGGAGGCGCACTCCCGTCTTCACCGACCCATGATTGACCGATATCTAACGACCGTTCTCGACGAGGCAGAGCGAGTCGCAGAGCACCACGAGCAGGTCGCCCAATCTTCGGACCATCCGGAACACGAGTATCTCCGGTACGCCGTCCTTCGGCTGCTCGAAGGAGAGGCTGACGACACATCGGTGGAAGTACCGCAGGTTGACGGCGTGACTGTCGGCTACGGAGAGGACGACGCGATGTGCAACAGTTGGGACGACGACGTCGAGTGGTGGGAGACGGTTCCGCCGCAGGAGGAGTGTACTCGCTTCCGGGTGTTCTACCCCGACGAGTACGACGCTGTTCCGCGAGTCATCGTCGACGTGATGGCAGCACTCGGGGCGTGGCGTGTCTGGATCGGGAGCGCAGCCGCCTGTGGCTCCTACGACCATCGCGAGCGGCGGGAAGTCCACTATCTGTGGCCGGAGGGGCATCCGGTTGAGGCCCTGCTTGCGAATCGCCTCCAGGATCCCGAAGCTGCGGTTGCCCCAGACGGCGGCCGCTCCGGCGACGTGCGCGATCGGATGGTCGTCACGGAGCACTCGACCCAGCACGACGACCTCGAGCCGCGAACCAGCCGTGCCGTCGACGAATCGATGGCCGTCTCGCTGCTCGAAAAGGGTGGCCGCTATGAGGTCCGATCGGCGTCCGGAAACTGGTACGAAGTCGACGTGATCAGCGGGTCGTGTACGTGTCCAGACTGGCGGAAGCGTACGCCCGAGGGCGGCTGTAAACACCTCCGGCGAGTCGATCATGAGATCAAACAGGGGCAGGTCCCACGACCTGATGGGCGCCTCCCCTCGAACTCGTAGATTCGTCCAGAGTTCGAGGATGCTCGAAGGGCTGTAACATCAGACGAAACTCCTTGATGGAGAGTTTCGAGTATTGATACAGCTGCTGGAGAACCGGTGAGAGCCGTTGGTAGCGGCTTAACCAACAAAACTATGCGGTTTGCGCCTTTGTTGGTTAACACAGATCGGCCCATGTCCTACGAGCCACCGACGCCCCCAGCGGACCTCCCCACCGACGTCATCGACACACTCAACGACTATTCACCCGAGCTGCTCCGAGACGTTGCCCACTATGCCGAGGACCTCGCCGAGCATCGCGAGCGCCAGGCCCGCCTTGCCGAAGCGGAGGAGGAAGACGAGATCGACGAGCGACCCGATGACCTCCCCGATGATGTCCCGACGAAGGCGACAATCACGATCAAGGAGATCAACGATAACCGCTACTACTACTGGCAGTGGCGGGAAGGAGATCGTGTCAAATCAAAGTACAAATCCCCAGTGAATCCGGACGAGTAGACGGACTAGTACCTCAGTCGGATGGCCAGTTGTTCGGGGAGACACCCCGTCTGCGAAGTGAAAGACGCAGGGTACGGGAGAAGTCCCGAGTTGATGAGTGAGGATCCGGTCACTGTCGACGAACTCGCCGAGAAAGCCGACGAGTATCTGCACGAAGCTCACCCACACCGGAAGAATACGAAGCGCTGAAACAGAGTGTTGCGAAGCTCACGCCGATCTTCTCAGCTGAGAATTCGTACTTTGTCCTCGGCAGCTACGGGAAACCCGAAATCCGTCCTCTCCAGCTCGTAGAAGATCGCCTCAACCGACAGCCCGGTGCGTACGCGTTCCTGATGATCAACATTCGAAGCGAGTGGACGAAAACCTACCTCAAGTTCCGGCTGCTCGCCGATCATACAGACGTCATCGTGGGCGTCACCGAACACGCCCAGGGCTGCTTCCTCGTCGAGCAGGGCTACTTCACAGCTCTCGAGGAGTACTTTGCGAAGACGCACGTGTTCAAACACGACGTACAATACGATAGATGTGGACGCGATCGACACAAACGTAGCCGTCGAGAGTCCCTACAGTGGAATGCAGACCGCGATCTTCGAGATGCTCAACGATGCTAGGCGTCTCTGCCGGTGGACGACTGAGGACGACCTCGTCGAGTGTACCGAGGCTCTCGTGAGTGATCAGGAATACCCGTAGACAGAGACGAATCGGTTACTCCCACCCCCGACGTTTCTGTCGTTTCTCCACGAAATCCTGTTCACCGATGGCCCAGACAACGAATGAACTCGAACAGGAAGACATCCCCCGTTTTCGAGTAGTAAGTGCGGGGTGAATCCGTGCAAGATTGGGTCTTCGAACCACGAACCCTCACGCGATAAGTAGTCCACTGGAGAGCGATTACAAATGCTCGTAAATGAAATTTCGTTTAGATGCTGTCAGACACTCCACTATTGCCAGTAAAATCGGAGGACAAGACGCTATTTGATGAAATTGGCAACGGTGGTCCTGATAGTAACTAGTCGGATTGATTGGAACAAGGAAGTTACTGGCAACACCGGAGAGGGTACTGGAGAAACTGGCACTGACGGTTGCGCGGTTACTGGCAAAAGTGGAGAGGGTATTGGCAGTACTGGTATTGTCGGTTGAGAAGTCACTCCAGAACCCGATGCCGCTTGGCAGTTTCACGAATGTCGTTGAGCTCACCTAGTTCGCTCTCGAGTGCGTCGAGGGCCGACGACAGAGAGACATCAAGCTCGTATTCGTTGTAGTTCCCGCGTCCACTCGACGAGTCGACCAACCGTAAGATCCCGTGGAGGCTCAAATCCGACAGGTGGTCGTGTACTCGCCTGCGTTTCAGTGGTTCACTGCCGTGATTACGAAGAACCTCTCGATAGCGCTCATAGATCAGTTTCGTCCGTTCGGGTGTTTCTCCCTCTGCCGCTAGCTGACAGACAGTCAGCAATACATATTGCCCCTGCCGGGTCAACGAATGCATCCCTTCGACAACCTGTTGTCGCTGGATCTGATGCTCGGCCTCCCGAACGTGGTCTTCGGTGATTTTCGCCTCTCCACCCGCCATCGCGTCGTTCTCGGCGATATCAGCTGCTTTCCGGAGTAACCGTAATGCCTGCCGAGCAGATCCCGAGTCCTGTGCAGAGAATGCTGCGCACAATGGGATTACATCTGATTCGAGGACATCGTCGTAGAGCGCGATATCGGCTCGGTGCTTGAGAATATTCTGCAGTTCAGTCGCGTCGTACGGAGGGAACAAGATTTCCTCTTCGCAGAGAGTGTCCTTGACTTTTGGAGAGAGGTTTTCTCGGAACTTGAAGTCGTTCGAGATGCCGACCACACCGATTTTCACATCGAGATCCAATTGCGAGCGTGCTCGTGGAAGCTCGTACAGAATATCGTCATCCGAGCCGATGTTATCGATTTCGTCCAGAACCACGAGAATAGTCCCACCGATCGACTCAAGGTCGTTGTAGAGTTCGTTGAAGATGCGTTTTTGTTGATACCCGGTTTCGCTCATCGGTTCGCGCGAAGACGAGACTGTGGTGAGAGGGTGAGAAGGAGAGCGAATCTCGTTCACGAGATTGACCGCTACCTGATAGGATGTGGTGCAGCCAGTACAGTTGAGTTCAATAACGTTGAGATCGACGTCGTCGTACTCTCCGGCGGATTCCTGCAGCTCCTCAAGAAGATCGTGCGTAGCAGCTGTCTTCCCGACGCCGGTAACGCCATAGAGAAAGACGTTGTTCGGTTGCCAGCCCTGAATGACGGGACGGAGAGCGGCCGCATATTCGTCGAGTTCTTCGTCTCGCTCCTCGAGTGTCTCTGGCTGGTAATCATCCCGGAGGACGTCTTTGTCCTGGATGATGAACGATTCTCGATTGAATCGGCCCATAGGCGGACTCAAGACGAAGAACCATCATAAAACCATGGGTTCCAGTATCACCACTAACCCACCGCTCGAACCAGTTATGCCAGTACCGCAACCACTTATAAAACACACACACTCCACTATTGCCAGTAAACCTTTGCAACAACTGGAGGGGGTCGTTGACCCCTCTCTAACCAACGATACTCTTAATACATTGCACGTTTAACCATACCCGCACTAGCGAAAACTCAACTAGCTATAGTAGGTTTAGATGACAGTAACTAGACTAGAGACGTGACAGCTTCTGCCCTCCCGTCCATTCTCCCCTCGTTACTGGCAATGGTGGAGTGAGAGAGGTACTTAAACGACGGTATTATTGGCAATACTGGCAACTTTGGTCGCCCTCTCCCTGCTACCATCGTTGCCTGGTCGATATTCCAGTCGAAATCTACCCTTCCCGACACCAATCGATCGATGACCGTGGACCTCTTTCCACATGTTTCGCTCGGTCCCACTTCCCGACGATGACCGTTTCTGAATCTACTCTCCGTGATCCCTGTCGTTCATCTGGTTCGAATTTCGACCGATACAGATCATCGATTAACCAACAAAGCGCATGTATTGACGGTCTGTTGGTTAACTGTTCATGGCCTATGCTCGATTCGCGGTCGGCACTCAGTACTAGTATCCCGTGATTTCGGCGTTTCGCGATTCCGCAAGGGTTCGATTGATTGCCGCTCGATCTCACCCAATCGGAGACAGGATATTACTGCATTGGCGACGCAGCTTCCGAACCGACGAGTGAGTACTCCCGGTCCCGGCTCGTGCCTTCCGCATCGACGAGGTTGTACTGGACCATCTTGGAGAGATACGTCCGCACTGTCCGTTTCGTCCGAGGATCGTCGACCTTCTCCGTATAGCGGTCGTGAATCTCGCTCGGCCCGAGTGGCTCGTGATCGCGAACAATGTTGTAAACGACGCGCTGGTGTGGCGTGAGTGAATCGATGCTCTTCTGCTTAATCTGGGCCCGGGCATCCTCGGCGGCGTCCAGGAGGATGTCGTTGGTGATCCGCTCCTGGTTCTCGCGGTCGGCCTTGCTGGCCGCTGTTCGAAGGATGCCGATTGCGAGGCGGGCGTCGCCGGCGGCCGCGTCGGCGATCCGGTAGAGCTGGTCGTCGGTGATGACGTCCTCATCGAGTCCCCACTTCGCCCGCGCATTCAGAATGTCGTACAGCTGCTCGTCGTGGTACTTGTCCATCCGGACGTGTTCGCTGGAGCGCAGCCGGCTCACGAGGCGGTCGTCGACGCGGCTGAACAGCTCCTCTTCCTTGTTCGCGATGCAGATGATCGCGAACTGCGGGAGGCTGTGGAGGTCGTAGATGACGCTGGGGTCCTCCAGTTGGTCGACCTCGTCGAGGATGACGACGGTTCGCGGGCCGTCATGCTGCTGGAGGCGATCGACGAGTTCGTCGTGGGGCGTCGACTGTCGGTGGATGTCGATGGTCGCGCCGAGGTCGTCGAGGATCTGGTAGAGCGTGCGGAACCGGGTGTAGTTGCGCCAGCAGTTGACGTAGATGGCCTCGACGTCGAGGACCTCTTCACGTAGTCGTTCCGTGACGAATTTCGAGATGCACGTCTTCCCCGTCCCGCTGGGTCCGGTGACGATAGCTGTGTCGGCTGGTTCTCCGTTCGTGATGGGCTCGAGGACGCTAGAGAGGTGGTTGACTTCGGCGTCGCGATGCTCAACTTCCCGAGGGACGAACCCGGCGCGGAGAACGCGAGCATCGCGGATCATCTTTGCTTGATAGACTGGTTTTCTGGCTAGTACTAAAAACGTGACTGGGGTATTTCCGGAAACGATTCAGTTAGTCCCGTTCCATCTGTGATTCTCCCCGAGCTGTAACGCGATTCATTTTGTGGAAAACACAGGCTTCCGGGAACTTCCGGAATTACGTTTGAACGATACCATAGAGTAGCCGGAGATCGCGCCACTGGACATCTGCTTTTGTTCTATCCTCCAGTTGAACACGATAGGTGTCCTCTGTGACAACTGATTTTTACCTCGGTTGTATTGGACAGGGTATGGTCAATCCCCGTGCACCCCGGGTTTTTAATCTATACGACATTATCGGCGTCTTCTTGCCCGGGGCGACTCTGCTGTTCGGGATTCTAGTTCTCTTTCCGGATCCACCTGTTCCCTCTGCTATCTGGGAGTACCTGTTCTACCTGATCGTAGCGTTTTCGCTGGGCCATATTGCCCAGGCGTATTCTTCTTCGGCCATGGGTGAGCTGAAGGTATTTGAGAACACGATGGATGAGACTAGAAACGTCTTAGTAGACGATGATGAGGATGATAATGATACTGGGGAAGGAGATGAGGGTAGTGGTGATGGTGAGGGGAACAATAAAGAAGAGTCGCCAGATGATCAGGACGACGAAGATACTGGTGGAGAGGATGACGATTCTGGGCTTAGAGAACGTTTTTCGAACTCCTATTGGGGACACCGGATTCTGCTTTTTATTTTGTACCCGTTAATCGGCCCGGTTGTGTGGTTGTGGTGGTCCCCGAATGATGATGAGGTGGAAGAGCTTCTGCATGCAAATCTTGTCTGGAAAAATCTAAGACAAACCTATGATTTAGATGTCGGGATAGACCGATATGAGGATCTGCAGCAGATGATTTCAAGCCGGGTTGACGATCCGAGGTCGCCTGTACGGTCGTATCGTTTTCAGGCTATCAGAAATTTCCACCGTGGTATGTGGGTTTCTGCCTGGTTTGTCTGGCTATTCATCGTCGCTTATGAAATTGGTGCGTTTATTCCTCTTAACGGGTGGCCTTACCGTGGTCTATTTTGTTTTGGAAGTGTAGAAATCTGTTCTCCTTTCATAATCGAATCTTATCCTACTGTGGTGATTTTCTCCTTGTTACTGGCTGTACTGTTTGTATCTTGGAGATTGACTGTTTACTACGAACGAGTCTTTATTCGGTATCTTATCACGGATTATTTCGTGGCTATCCAGAACCAGGATACGGGTGAAGTTGGGAGCGGTAATGGAGGCTGACCTAACTTTTGATGCGGAATAAAATACGGATCGACCTTATGTGTAGCACATTGTTGATGGGAGGCTGTCTTGCGATTTCTTGGTGAGCCGGGTAAATTGAGAACGTACGACTCAGCAGCTCTGACGTCTACCTACTTAATAAGGTCCAAAGGCACAGTATCAACAACCTCCTACAGAAGAGCGTACGGATGAAATAGAGAGCCTTAGTCGTCAGCAGGCATTGCAGTACGACCGTCTTCCTCCTCTTCTCGCTGAATCTCGACGCACTGCCAAGCGGTGTTTCGCTCGTTCATACTTTCAAGAGTCGCTGTGATCTTTTCACCCTCGTTCAGGCTTTCCAACTCATCTTGACAGCCATTGTCGAGAGGGATCGCGAACTGGAGACCACGCTTTTCACCTTCTCGTAGTTTTAGCCAGACGTATTCATCATCGAACTCCGCCACGGTGAATTTCTTCGTGGCTCTTTGGCTCATTAGTGTGATGTTCGCCCCCGAACAGGATAAATGTTTTCCATCCCTCAGTTGTCAGTTCTGCGCACAACGGTTTTGGGTTTAAGTACTCTGAGATCCAGAACTACCAGCTTCCTGGGGTTTTTCAGGCGTTGCGAGAAACATGATTATTGACTGCTTCGAGATGTATTTGATTACTTATAGTAATTCTGGAGGCAGATACGCCGGCAGATATAAATGACTTGACTAGTTTAGGAAGTGCCACAACGGCTTTGAAAGGGCTTCAGACGGGCGCGGACAATATTGTCAAAGTATCATAAATGTGAAGATTTACGGAAAGTTATCTTTTTGTCTTTTAACTAAAGAGTGGTGCGGGATACGTGTCAAAGTCAATTTACATCTTTGAATATAGTGTGGAATAATCTCATCGTATTTATTTTCTTATTATTATTATTATTATCGATCTTTATCCCCATGTCGAAAAGTGCTGAGGTGCTGGCCACCAGACTAAGGAACGGGAGGGCGGCCGAAGGGGAAGCTCCCTCCAGCACAAGAGAAACTCAGAATTTTTTGCCTGACCTCCCTAATGATCAGACGGCAGCCGTCCCACGGTTCCACTTTCACTCCCCTTGGCGGAGGTATTAGACAGTAGAGTTTCAACTAGAAAGGAGAGCCCCCCGCGCTGGAAGGAGGGAAAAACCAA